>NZ_WXWP01000321.1:0-51240 GCF_009904765.1 Vibrio sp. V39_P1S14PM300 | reverse complement strand
GTTTACTTTAGTACTTTTACTCTAACGCATGTTGGTATAAGTTAAATAAAGGCTCGGTAAGACTTATGTCTAGCTTGAAAAGCGAGAGGCAGTAAGTGAAAGTGTCACTGTTAAAA
This sequence comes from Vibrio sp. V39_P1S14PM300, assembly GCF_009904765.1. NCBI lineage: Bacteria > Pseudomonadati > Pseudomonadota > Gammaproteobacteria > Vibrionales > Vibrionaceae > Vibrio > Vibrio sp. V39_P1S14PM300. The sequence continues at coordinate 51,124 of NZ_WXWP01000321.1, read as the reverse complement.
ACAAAAGATGATGCAATTTACCGACCCATGAAGTGATGTGATTTGTGGTTCTAAATTTACAAATGTAGTCAGGTCTAGTGAAGGAATACGAATATGCTTGCAAACACACCAGAGAAAATGCCGAGTCACGCCGAAGCCCAAGATACCCTAGGCATGCTTGATGTTGTGGCGACACTTTCGCCACAACATCAGGCTATTTTCCCTGTCGAAGCCCAAACTTTTTTATCTCAATTGTGTAGCAAGTTTGCTTCCCGGGTTGATGAGCTGCTTGAGGCGCGTGAACAGCGTCAGTTGCACATCGACCAAGGGGAGTTGCCCGATTTCCTCAGCGACACTCAAGATATTCGCGAGGGAAGCTGGAAAATCCTTGGTATCCCTGCGGATCTGCAGGATCGCAGGGTGGAGATCACCGGTCCGACCGAGAGAAAAATGGTGATCAATGCGCTCAATGCCAACGTCAAAGTTTTCATGGCAGATTTTGAAGACTCCATGGCACCTGCCTGGGACAAGATGCTGGATGGTCAGATCAACTTGCGAGATGCCGTGGACGGTACCATCAGCTACACCAATCCGGATAATGGCAAGCAGTATCAACTGAGCGAGGATCCCGCGGTCTTGATCTGCCGGGTTCGGGGTCTGCACCTCAAAGAGAAACACGTCACGTTTGCCGGACAGATCATTCCCGGCGCGCTGTTCGATTTCGCACTGTACTTCTTCAACAATTACCGAGCGCTGTTGGCAAAAGGCAGCGGTCCGTACTTCTACCTGCCTAAGCTTCAGTCTCATCACGAAGCGAAATGGTGGAGTGAGGTGTTTCATTTTACCGAAGACTATTTTGGCCTGGATACCGGCACCATCAAAGCCACCGTGCTGATTGAGACATTGCCTGCGGTGTTTGAGATGGATGAAATCCTGTTTTCGCTCAAAGAGCACATCGTCGGATTGAACTGTGGTCGTTGGGATTACATTTTCAGCTACATCAAAACGTTAAAGAACCATCCGGATCGGGTACTGCCGGACCGTCAGGTGGTCACCATGGATAAACCGTTTCTCAATGCCTATTCCCGTTTGCTGGTGCGCACTTGTCATCGCCGTGGTGCGTTTGCGATGGGCGGTATGGCCGCTTTTATTCCAGCGAAAGATCCTCAGGTCAATCAGCAGGTTCTGGATAAGATCCGTCACGATAAGCAGCTTGAAGCGGACAATGGCCACGACGGTACTTGGGTTGCACACCCGGGCTTGGCGGACACTGCGATGGCGGTCTTCGATCACGCCTTAGGCGGGCGCAGCAATCAGTTGGAGGTTAGCCGTGATACAGATGAGCCTGTGAGCGCGCAGCAGTTACTCGCTCCGTGTGAAGGGCCACGCAGTGAAGCCGGCATGCGCCACAACATTCGCGTGGCATTGCAATACATTGAAGCCTGGATCTCCGGCAACGGATGTGTGCCTATCTACGGGATGATGGAAGATGCGGCCACCGCAGAAATTTCAAGAGCGTCGATTTGGCAATGGATCAAACATGGTAAGGAACTGGACAACGGGCAAGTGGTGACCAAAGCCCTGTTTGAGCAATACCTGACTGAAGAAATTGAAGTAGTAAAACAAGAACTTGGCGCAGAACGTTTTGACAATGGACGTTTTGCCGAAGCGGCGCAACTGATGAGCCGACTGACCACCAGTGATGAGCTGAGTAACTTCCTGACGATTCCCGGATACGACTACCTGGACTGAACACTGAGTGACTCAACCGATAACGATAACAATCAATAACGTGAACTGTTTTCAAGGGCAGAGAGGGATGTACTGCTCGCGAAAAGGATGACCATGCGCTTGCGCATCAATATAAGAGGGACTGAACATGACATTAACTCGCCGCCAACAAATTGAAGCTCTGGAAAAAGACTGGGCAACCAATCCACGCTGGAATAACGTAAAACGTCCGTACAGCGCGGAAGAAGTGGTCGAACTGCGTGGCTCTATGGTGCCCGCCAATACCATTGCCCAGCGTGGTGCTGACAAGCTGTGGTCTCTGGTCAACGGCAGTGCCAAAAAAGGTTATGTGAACTGTCTTGGTGCACTGACCGGCGGGCAGGCTGTCCAGCAGGCGAAAGCGGGGATTGAAGCCATCTATCTGTCGGGCTGGCAGGTGGCGGCGGACAACAATACCGCCTCCACGATGTATCCGGATCAGTCACTCTACCCGGTGGATTCCGTCCCTTCAGTCGTAAAACGCATCAATAACTCCTTCCGTCGCGCCGACCAGATTCAGTGGGCTGGTGGCAAGTCTCCGGATGAGGAAGGTGGTATTGATTACTTCCTGCCTATTGTCGCCGATGCGGAAGCTGGCTTTGGTGGCGTACTGAACGCGTACGAACTGATGAAGTCGATGATCGAAGCCGGGGCGGCAGGTGTGCACTTTGAAGACCAGTTGGCGTCAGTGAAGAAGTGTGGCCACATGGGCGGTAAAGTGTTGGTTCCGACTCAGGAAGCGGTACAAAAGCTGGTAGCAGCGCGTCTGGCGGCCGACGTTGCAGGCACGACCACACTGGTTATTGCACGCACCGATGCCAATGCAGCCGACCTGTTGACGTCGGATTGTGATCCTTACGATAAGGATTTCATTCAAGGAGAGCGGACACAGGAAGGTTTCTACCGAGTGCGCGCTGGTATCGATCAGGCGATATCACGTGGCCTGGCTTATGCGCCTTACGCTGATTTGATCTGGTGTGAAACCGCCACTCCGTGTTTGGAAGAGGCGCGTAAGTTCGCCGAAGCCATTCATGCTGAGTACCCGGATCAGCTGTTGGCTTACAACTGCTCGCCTTCGTTCAACTGGGAGAAAAACCTGGATGCTGAAACGATTGCCAAATTCCAGCAAGCGCTTTCAGACATGGGTTACAAATACCAGTTCATCACGCTCGCAGGCATTCATAACATGTGGTTCAACATGTTTGAACTGGCACATGCGTATGCGCAGGGTGAAGGCATGCGTCATTACGTTGAAAAAGTTCAGCGTCCAGAGTTCCAGGCGGCAGAGAAAGGCTATACCTTCGTCGCGCACCAGCAAGAAGTGGGCACGGGTTACTTTGACAGGATGACCAACACCATTCAGGGCGGAAATTCATCCGTTACAGCCCTGACTGGCTCTACCGAAGAAGATCAATTCTAATCACTAACAACCTTAACGTGGTGTTTGAGCGGCTTCGGCCGCTCTTTTTTTATCTGGTTCTGGGGGCAAGTGAATCGGCGACAACGGAGAGAAGCGGGGCTGTCTGGGGGGATCTCAGTCGAACGCTTGTATCTCTTCCGGTTCACTATCTTCTTGCAGTTCCAGCAGGTTGATGGCGATGGCCACAAAGTCACTGTCGGTGATAATGCCGACCAGCTCGTCTTGATCGACCACAGGCAGACAGCCGACTTTGTGTTTTTGCATGTAGATTGCACTCTGTTTGAGCCCCGCTTTCGGGCTGACGGTCATGATGCTGGTGTGCATCACATCGACCAGCGGGGTGTTCATGGTGTACGAATTTTCATCCGATACCTGCTGCAGGCTGGAATCTTGTGCGGCCAGAATATCGCGTTGAGTAATAATGCCCTGTAAGCGGCGTTCAGTGTCCACCACCGGAATATGGCGAATATCCAGCGCTTCCATCATGTGCTTGGCATCAGCAAGGGAATGAGAGCGCAGCAACGTATGCGGGTTGCGAGTCATCATATCTTCGACCTTGATCATAGTGGCCTCCTGCTTCTCGTGAATATGCATTTAATATAGTTGTTTTTGGGCCGGCGGAATGAGAGCTGCTTCGGTTTTTGTTTTGCTATCCCTAAAAATTGTAAGGCAAATTGTGCCGGGTCAAATCGAGCTGAGATTTAAGTTTCGAAACAAACTCTCTCCTTGCTATTGCCTCGGGTACGCCTATACTAGTCGGCTGCGAAAAAACTCGTCAAAAGACCGTTTAATCACCTGATAAGACCTTATTAACATGCAAGTATCCGATTTCCATTTTGACCTGCCTGATGAACTCATCGCCCGTTACCCTCAGCCTGAGCGTACTGCCAGCCGTCTGTTGCAATTAGATGGCAACAGCGGCGAGCTGACCGATGGTACGTTTACTGATGTACTTTACCAGGTACAGCCCGGAGATCTGGTGGTGTTTAACAACACTCGTGTGATCCCGGCACGTATGTTTGGCCGCAAGGAATCGGGTGGCAAACTGGAAGTGCTGGTTGAGCGCATGCTGGATGATAAGCGCATTCTGGCACATGTACGTTGTTCGAAATCGCCAAAACCAGGAACGACGATTTTTGTTGGTGAACAAGATGAGTACCGCGCACAGATGGTTGCACGTCATGACGCACTGTTTGAGCTCGAATTTAACTCAGAGAAAACCGTGTTGGAGATTCTGGAGCAGATTGGCCACATGCCATTGCCTCCGTACATCGACCGTCCTGACGAAGAAGCGGACAAAGAGCGTTACCAGACCGTATATAACCAGAAACCGGGCGCGGTGGCGGCCCCGACCGCCGGTCTGCACTTCGACGAAGTGTTGCTGGAGAAAATGAAAGCCAAAGGGGTGGAGTTTGCTTATGTAACTCTGCATGTTGGCGCGGGTACATTCCAGCCGGTCAAAGTGGACAATGTCCATGAACACCACATGCATGCTGAATACGTAGAAGTGCCGCAAGACGTGGTGGATGCAATTCAGGCGACCAAAGCGCGCGGTGGCCGGATTATTGCCGTTGGCACCACCTCTGTGCGTTCACTGGAGAGCGCTGCGCAGGATGCACTGAAAAAAGGCACACCGTTGGTGCCGTTTTTTGGTGACACCGAAATCTTTATTTTCCCGGGATACGAATACCAACTGGTGGACTGCCTTATCACCAATTTCCACTTGCCAGAGTCAACTTTGATCATGCTGGTCAGTGCGTTTGCCGGCTACGAGAACACTATGAAGGCGTATCAACACGCGGTCGCCAATCAGTACCGCTTCTTCTCTTATGGTGATTCCATGTTCATCAAAAAGAAAACCGCTTAGGCGAAAATCAACCAGCCTGTCCGGTAAGGTATCCGGATAGGAAGAATTTACGAGTGCTAGCAGTAAGCTAGGAGAGCAGGGCCAATTCTGCTCTCTCGCAGGGAATACGCGACCGCTCCTCATTGAGCCCGACAGGGCTCTGAAATAACCGTCAGACTGTTTCTCTGACATTGGAGGCTTCGTGAAATTAACGTTTGATCTAAAAAAGAAAAATGGTAACGCCCGTCGTGGTCAGTTGACCTTTGAACGCGGTACGGTGCAAACCCCGGCATTCATGCCAGTGGGCACCTATGGCACGGTAAAAGGGATGACGCCGGAAGAAGTCAAAGGCACCGGCGCTGAAATCTTGCTGGGCAACACATTCCACTTGTGGCTGCGTCCGGGTCAGGAAGTGATGAAAATGCACGGCGACCTGCATGACTTTATGAACTGGCATGGTCCGATCCTGACCGATTCAGGCGGTTTCCAGGTATTCAGCCTGGGTGACATCCGCAAAATCACCGAAGAAGGGGTGCACTTTCGTAACCCGGTGAACGGTGACAAGATTTTCATGGACGCAGAAAAGTCGATGGAAATCCAGAAAGACCTGGGCTCAGACATCGTTATGATCTTTGACGAATGTACCCCATACCCAGCGACACACGCAGAAGCGAAGACGTCGATGGAAATGTCACTGCGCTGGGCGCAACGTTCTCGCGACCACTTTGACAAACTGGACAACCTGAACAATCTGTTTGGTATCGTACAGGGTGGTGTGTATGAAGATCTGCGTGACGTGTCAGTCAAAGGGCTGACCGAGATCGGCTTTGATGGTTACGCGGTCGGAGGGCTGGCGGTCGGTGAACCGAAAGAAGACATGCACCGAATTCTGGAACACACTTGTCCGCAGCTACCGGAAGACAAACCTCGTTACTTAATGGGAGTTGGCAAACCGGAAGATTTAGTAGAAGGTGTGCGTCGCGGTATCGACATGTTCGACTGTGTGATGCCAACGCGTAATGCACGTAACGGACACCTGTTTGTGACGGGGGGTGTGATCAAGATCCGTAATGCGAAACACAAAACGGATACTTCTCCACTTGATCCGCAATGTGACTGTTACACTTGCCAGAATTACTCGAAGTCATACCTGCACCATTTGGATCGTTGCAACGAAATTCTGGGTGCGCGTCTGAACACCATTCATAACCTGCGTTACTACCAGCGTTTGATGGAAAGTATTCGTAAAGCGATTGATGAAGATCGCTTTGACCAGTTTGTGGAAGAGTTTTACGCTCGCCGAAACCGCGAGGTTCCGCCGCTGAGCAAATAACTCAGCGAGTGACAAAATATAAGCAATAGCGCTCGATTTTTGAGAGGGTGATCTCTAATACACTCTTTGACAGTTGAAACTCGGGTGCTAAAGCTCAACTTGTTGGATTATCAATAAAAAATAACAGAGGACATTACTCGATGTTTATCAATAAAGCTTACGCAGCAGCAGAAGGCGCTTCACAGGGCGGCGGTTTTGAAATGCTCATCATGCTGGGCATGTTTGCCGTTATCTTCTACTTCATGATTTATCGTCCGCAAGCGAAGCGTGTTAAAGAGCACAAGAACCTGATGGCTGCAATGGCAAAAGGTGATGAAGTGCTGACCAGCGGTGGCTTGGTGGGTAAGATCACTAAGATTTCGGAAGAAACGGATTACATCTCAATTGAGCTGAATGCCAACAATGAAGTTGTGATCAAGAAAGATTTCGTTACTGCTGTACTGCCAAAAGGTACGCTTAAATCTCTATAAAACAGCCTGAGGATCCTCGCTGTGCTAAATCGTTACCCGTTATGGAAGTACCTGATGGTGCTGATGGCCATCTGTGTCGCAGCGCTGTATGCACTTCCGAACATATACGGTGAAGATCCAGCTATTCAAGTAACAGGGGCGCGTGGCGCCTCTGTTGATATGTCGACGCTGGATGCTGTTACCGACACTCTGAAAAAAGACACCCTTTCCTACAAATCCGCCGCGCTTGAAAACGGTTCCATCCTGATTCGATTCAACGATACTGACACCCAAATCAGTGCTCGTGACGTGATCAGTGAAGCGTTGGGGGAAGATAAAATTGTTGCGCTCAACCTGGCTCCGTCAACCCCACATTGGCTGGAAGCAATTGGCGCAGCGCCAATGAAGCTCGGTCTTGACCTGCGTGGTGGTGTACATTTCCTGATGGAAGTGGACATGGACGCGGCGATGGAAAAGCTGGTCAGCCAGCAAGAAGAAGCGTTCCGTAGTGAGCTGCGTGACGAAAAGATCCGTTATCGTGCGATTCGTCCTTCCGGCAAACAGGCAGTGGAAGTCGTCCTGCGCAATGAAGAGCAACTGGATCAGGCGAAACGCTTACTGACCTCCAAACACCCGGACATGACGTTCAGCGAAAACGGCTCAAACAGCCGCTTTGCGCTGATTGCGACGTTTACGGAGCCGCGTCTGCAAGAGATCCGCAACTATGCGGTTGAGCAGAACATCACCATTTTGCGTAACCGTGTGAATGAACTGGGTGTGGCAGAACCTCTGGTTCAGCGTCAGGGCGCCAGCCGTATTGTGGTGGAGCTGCCTGGTGTTCAGGACACCGCTCGCGCCAAAGAGATCCTGGGCGCCACTGCGACACTGGAATTCCGTGAAGTCGATGACAAAGCCGATCTGGCCGCAGCGGCGGCCGGTCGTGTGCCTGCCGGCAGTGAAATCAAATACGACCGTGACGGTCGCCCTGCGGTACTGAAAAAGCGGGTGATTCTGAGCGGAGCCAGTATCACGGATGCCAGTTCAAGTACGGATGAATACGGTCGCCCTCAGGTGAACATCTCGCTCGACAGCGAAGGTGGTAACAAAATGGCGGCATTCTCGAAGAAGAACATCGGCAAGCTGATGGCGACGGTCTTCGCAGAATACAAAGACAGTGGTCGCAAAACGCCAGAAGGCAAAGTGATTCTGTCTAAGCACGAAGAAGTGATTAACCAGGCGACCATTCAGTCAGCACTGGGGCGTAACTTCCGCATTACCGGTATCGACTCTGCGGCAGAAGCGCACAACCTGGCGCTGTTACTGCGTGCCGGGGCACTGATTGCGCCAATCTCAATCGTGGAAGAGCGTACCATTGGTCCGTCTATGGGTCAGCAGAACATCGATATGGGTATTCAGGCGTGTATCTGGGGTATGGTCGCTGTGATGTTGTTTACCCTGTTGTACTACCGTGGATTCGGCCTGATTGCGAACCTCGCGCTGATGGCTAACCTGGTACTGATTATCGGTGTGATGTCGATGATTCCGGGCGCGACGATGACCCTGCCGGGGATTGCCGGTATCGTTCTGACCGTCGGTATGGCGGTGGATGCGAACGTGCTGATCTTCGAGCGTATTCGGGAAGAACTGCGGGATGGACGTAATCCGCAACAAGCGATCCATCAGGGCTATGCTAATGCGTTCAGTACCATTGCCGATGCGAACATCACCACACTGATTACCGCCATCATCCTGTTTGCAGTGGGTACCGGCGCGATCAAAGGTTTCGCTGTGACACTGTCCATCGGTATCCTGACCTCTATGTTTACTGCCATCATTGGTACACGTTGTGTCGTGAACCTGATTTACGGCGGTAAGCGTGTGAAGAAACTGTCGATCTGAGGCTGAGAAGAGTTATGTTTCAAATTCTGAAAGCAGGAAAAGCGATCGACTTTATGCGTTGGTCGAAATTCGCCTTCATCTTCTCTTTGTTGATGATTGGCGCGTCTATTTTCACTTTATCCACCAAGTGGCTCAACTGGGGCCTGGACTTTACGGGTGGTACGCTGATTGAAGTCGGTTTTGAACAGCCGGCCAATCTGGAAGAGATCCGTACCTCGCTGGAAGCGCAAGGGTTTGGTGACGCTACCGTACAGAACTTCGGTTCGGCACGTGAAGTCATGGTGCGTTTGCGTCCGCGTGAAGATGTTGCCGGTGAAACGCTGGGTAACCAGATTCTGTCTGCAATCAAAGACGGCACGGGCAAAAGCGTGGAAATGCGTCGGATTGAGTTCGTCGGTCCGAACGTCGGTGATGAACTGACCGAAGCCGGTGGCCTGGCGATCCTGGTCTCTCTGATCTGTATCCTGATCTACGTCTCAATGCGTTTCGAATGGCGTTTGGCTGCCGGTGCGGTACTGGCCTTGGCGCACGATGTGATCATTACCTTGGGCGTCTTCTCGCTGATGGAAATCGAAGTGGATCTGACGATCGTGGCTGCATTGCTGACTGTGGTGGGGTACTCACTCAACGATACCATCGTGGTCTTTGACCGTATCCGCGAGAACTTCCGCAAGATGCGCAAGGGCGAGCCCGCCGAGATCATGAACAGTTCGATTACTCAGACACTGAGCCGAACGTTGATCACCTCGGGGACTACCTTGTTTGTGGTGATTGCGCTGTTTACTCAGGGCGGGGCGTTGATCCACGGCTTTGCCACTGCCTTGTTGCTGGGCATCACGGTCGGTACGTATTCTTCCATCTATGTCGCGTCAGCTTTGGCTTTGCGACTGGGCATCACCAAAGAGCATTTGATGCCACCTCAGGTGGAAAAAGAAGGCGCCGAATTCGACGAAATGCCATAAACATCCCAAAAAGCTACTGCCAGTCAGTAGCTTTTTTTATGTCTGACGCTTAAGGAGGGCTCTATGCCTATTACTACGCTTGATCGCCACTGCGCGCTGATTGTGATTGATTTACAATACGGTATTGTCCCGCTCCCGCCCGCTCAGGACGCCAAACGTGCTGTCGAGCACAGCGTTGCGTTGATTCAGGCCTTTCACAGGGCAGATCACCCCGTCGTGTTGGTGAATGTGGCTGGCAGTGCACCGGGTCGCACTGATGTCGGACCAAGCCGTGTTGAGCCTGCGTCGGACTGGGCGGAACTCATTGAGGCTTTACCGCGGCGAGAAGAGGATATTTTGCTCACCAAACGGAATTGGGGAGCGTTTATTAATACCGAGTTGCATTCTCTGTTGCAGGCGCGTGGGATCACGAAGGTGGTGGTGTGCGGTATTGCGACCAGTATTGGGGTGGAGTCCACGGCCAGGCAGGCGTTTGAGCTTGGGTATCATGTCGTATTGTGCCGTGATGCCATGGCGGATCTGGACCCGTACAACCACCGTCATGCCTGTGACAAAATTTTTCCTCGTCTGGGCCAGGTGTGTGACAGCGCAGAGATGATTCGACTGTTGGAGAGTCCGACGGTATAAAAAAAGCCCCGGCACTTATGGTGCAGGGGCTTAGACTGGTAATCAGCGTGACGGGCTTAGCATTACACAGTCGCGATTATTTCATCATTGCTTCGTTGCCGTTTTCACGGATGTGTTTCAGGATGCCTTTCACACCGCGTGCGCTGGAGGTGACAACATTGCCTGATTTCATGTAATCAGTACCACCGGCGAAATCGGTGATGATGGCCCCCGCTTCACGAGCGATCAGCTCACCTGCAGCCATATCCCAAGGTTTCAGGCCCAGCTCAAAGTAACCATCGACACGGTTCGCTGCCACGTAACACAGATCCAGAGCGGCAGAACCAGTGCGACGGAAATCGGCAACGTCGGTGAACAGTGACGTCATGATCTTGAAGTAAGATTCAGAGTGTTGTTTCTGCTTGAACGGAAAGCCCGTTGCCAGAACAGTACCTTGCAGATCTTTCAGTTGCTTAACACGGATACGTGCGTTGTTCAGCTGAGCACCTGAACCACGTTGTGCGGTGAACAGTTCATTCAGCATAGGATCGTAAACACAGGCAACTTCAGTTTTGCCTTTGATGCGAACCGCGATAGATACAGAGAAGTGAGGCAAACCTTTTACAAAGTTTGTGGTGCCATCCAGTGGGTCGATGATCCATTGTACGTCGTTGTCTTTGCCTTCCATCAGACCGCCTTCTTCAGCGATGATTGAGTGCTCAGGATATGACGCTTTGATAGTGCTAACGATAATAGCTTCCGCTTCTTTGTCTACGTTCGTAACAAAGTCGTTAATGCCTTTTTGTGTTGATTCGATTTTTTCGGCGTTTTCTAGAGATTTAGCAATATGGTTGCCTGCTTTTCGCGCAGCGCGAATAGCGATATTTAGCATTGGATGCATACGGGTTTCCCAACGGATGTTAAAGAACGAAAAAGCGGGCGGCAGTATATCAAAGTTTTTTCAAAAAGGAAGTGGTTATTTTTTGAACTTTTAGTTGCACAAAGTTCGAGGGTCTGACCATTTTACTCAGGTATGTGTTAATATCGTGCGGCTTTTCCATTTGGGGTATGAAATCCATGTTAGATAACGTCAAAGTCGTGCTGGTCGGCACATCACATTCAGGTAATATCGGCTCTGCTGCCAGAGCAATGAAAGTGATGGGACTGAGCCAGATGGTTTTGGTTGACCCTCAATGTGAAGTGGATGCTCAGGCGGTGGCACTGGCGGCTGGAGCGAGTGAAATCGCTTTGAATGCGCCCGTGGTTTCAACGCTGGAAGAAGCGGTTGCAGATTGCGGTCTGGTGGTGGGGTCAAGTGCCCGTTCCCGAACGCTGGAGTGGCCGATGCTGGAGCCGCGTGAATGCGGTGAGCGTTTTGCGCTGGAAGGTGAGCAACACCCGGTCGCACTGGTGTTTGGCCGTGAACGAACCGGTCTGACCAATGAAGAGCTGCAACGTTGCCATTATCATGTTTGCATTCCGGCAAACCCGGAGTACAGTTCGCTCAATCTGGCCATGGCAGTGCAAACCTTGAGCTACGAAGTGCGTATGGCACATCTCAATCGCCAGCAACAGCAGTATCCGCCTCAAGAAGCACAGGGCTATCCGCGCCATCAGGAGCTGGAACGTTTTTACCAACACCTTGAAAAAGTGATGCTGGACACCCAGTTCATTTCTGAGCAGCAACCAGGACAGGTGATGAACAAACTGCGTCGTCTGTTTAGCCGAGCAAGACCAGAGGCTCAAGAAATCAATATCTTACGTGGCGTTTTAACCGCGGTAGAGAAAAGTCTGATGAATAAGAAATAACCATTTTTATTCAGTGGTTAAATACCTGACTAATTTACTCAAATAAATACTTGACCATTTTAGTCAGGTATGAAAAACTCATACCACACAAACAAAGTGGATATGGTGTGATATGAGACTTACATCTAAAGGAAGATATGCGGTAACAGCCATGTTAGATGTGGCTCTGCATTCGCAACAAAACCCAGTTCCACTGGCGGATATTTCAGAACGCCAGGGAATTTCGCTCTCTTATCTGGAGCAACTGTTTTCTAAACTGCGCAAAGCAGGCCTGGTGGCTAGCGTGCGTGGTCCTGGCGGTGGTTACCGCCTCGGCGCAGAAGCGACGACGATTTCCATCGGCACTGTGATTGCTGCGGTGGATGAGTCTGTGGACGCGACCAAATGCAATGGTAAAGGTGATTGTCAGGGCGGTACGCGCTGTCTGACTCACACACTTTGGCGTGATCTGAGTTCACGCATCAGCGACTTCCTGAATAACATCACCCTGGGTGAGTTAATGATTGATAATGAAGTCCTGGAAATTTCAGATCGTCAGGATATTGAGCTGTCGGTCAACAATGGGTTCGCACAGAAAAAATCAAACACCGCCCCCATCGGTGTGAATGTTCGCTCATAGCGGCAATGTTTTACATTGGAGTAAAGAATGAAACTGCCTATTTATCTTGATTATTCAGCAACCTGCCCGGTCGATCCTCGCGTTGCTGAAAAAATGGTTCAGTACATGACAATGGATGGCGCATTCGGTAACCCGGCGTCACGTTCGCACCGTTATGGCTGGCAGGCAGAGGAAGCAGTGGACACGGCTCGTGAGCAGATTGCTGACCTGCTGAACGCGGACCCGCGTGAGATTGTCTTCACTTCTGGTGCGACGGAGTCGGACAACTTGGCGATCAAAGGTGTGGCGCATTTCTACAATAAGAAAGGCAAACACATCATCACGTGTAAAACAGAGCATAAAGCGGTGCTTGACCCATGTCGTCAGCTTGAACGTGAAGGTTTCGAAGTGACGTACCTGGAGCCTGAGTCAAATGGTCTTATCGACCTGAACAAACTGCAGGCAGCCATGCGTGATGACACGGTTCTGGTGTCAATCATGCACGTGAACAACGAAATCGGTGTGATTCAAGACATCACCGCGATTGGTGAACTGTGTCGTGAGCGTAAGATTGTCTTCCATGTCGATGCTGCGCAATCTGCGGGTAAATTGCCGATCGATGTTCAGGAAATGAAAGTAGACCTGATTTCTCTGTCGGCGCACAAGATTTACGGCCCGAAAGGCATCGGTGCCCTGTACGTTCGCCGTAAACCACGTATCCGTCTGGAAGCCCAGATGCACGGTGGTGGCCACGAACGTGGATTCCGTTCAGGCACACTGGCAACCCACCAGATCGTTGGTATGGGTGAAGCATTCCGCATTGCAAAAGAAGACATGCAGAAAGATTACGATCACGCTCTGGCATTGCGTAACCGTCTGCTGGATGGCGTAAAAGATCTGGAAGCGGTCACAATCAATGGTGATTTGGAGCAGCGTCTGCCAAATAACCTGAACATCAGCTTTGCGTTCGTTGAAGGTGAATCGCTGCTGATGTCTCTGAAAGACCTGGCGGTCTCGTCAGGCAGTGCTTGTACATCAGCCAGTTTGGAACCGTCGTACGTACTGCGTGCTTTGGGTCTGGACGATGAGCTGGCTCACAGCTCAATCCGTTTCTCATTCGGTCGTTTCACGAGCGAAGAAGAAGTGGATTACGCAATTGAACAAATCCGCGTAGCGGTTAACAAGCTGCGTGACATGTCTCCTCTATGGGATATGTACAAAGAGGGAGTCGATTTGAGCACCGTTGAATGGGCGCATCACTAATCGTTCCAAGGACAGAAGTAGAGGATTCGAGGTAATTTATCATGGCATATAGCGAAAAAGTAATTGATCACTACGAGAACCCACGTAACGTAGGTTCGTTCGACAAAGAAGACCCAAGCATTGGTAGCGGTATGGTCGGTGCCCCAGCTTGTGGTGACGTAATGAAACTGCAAATCAAGGTAACGCCAGAAGGCATTATCGAAGATGCGAAGTTCAAAACGTACGGTTGTGGTAGTGCAATCGCTTCAAGTTCACTGGTTACTGAGTGGGTGAAAGGCAAGTCAATCGACGAAGCGGCAGCAATCAAAAACGCTGAAATCGCGGAAGAGCTGGAACTGCCTCCGGTGAAAGTTCACTGTTCAATTCTGGCTGAAGACGCGATCAAAGCCGCGGTTGCAGATTACAAGAAAAAACACCAACAGTAAGACTTTAAATTATGGGGAGCCCTTTGCTCCCCATTCGTTCGACCTAACAGACAACGATAAAGGTGCAGTATGGCCATCACTCTGACTGAAAACGCAGCATCCCGCGTGAGAACATTCCTGGAAAATCGAGGCAAAGGTATCGGTTTGCGTCTGGGCGTGAAAACGACTGGGTGTTCAGGTATGGCGTATGTGCTGGAGTTTGTTGACGATCTGAATGAAGAAGATCAGGTTTTTGAACATAACGGCGTGAAAATCATCATTGATGCAAAAAGCATGGTCTACCTCGATGGTACCGAGCTGGATTACGTCAAAGAAGGCCTTAACGAAGGTTTTGAATTCAACAACCCGAATGCGAAAAGCGAATGCGGTTGTGGTGAGAGTTTCAACGTTTGAGCAAAAACCGTCGGGCCGTCTGGCCCGGCACTGACTATCCTGAGCGAATGCTATGAACCATTTTGAATTATTTGGGCTACCAAGTCAGTTTCAGCTGGATGGTAGCCTTCTTTCTTCTCAGTTCCGTGAACTGCAAAAGCGATTCCACCCAGACAACTTTGCCTCAGCTTCCGAGCGAGATCGCCTGTTAGCCGTGCAAAAAGCAGCGCAGATCAATGACGCCTACCAAGTGCTGAAAAATCCGCTCTCGCGTGCGGAGTACCTGTTGGCTGAAAATGGGGTAGAAATCCGCGGTGAGCAGCAGACGATGCAGGATCCCATGTTCCTGATGGAGCAGATGGAACTGCGCGAAGAGTTGGAATCGCTGGCGGATGACAGCGATGCGATGGATCGACTTTTTGACTTTGACAGCAAGGTCAGCAAAATGTACCGACATCATCTGGCGGAAGTCGAGCACGAACTGGATAGCGGGTTGTGGAATGAAGCCGCTGATCGTGTACGCAAACTCAAATTTGTCGCCAAGTTAAAACACGAGATTGAACTGGTTGAAGACAAGTTAGCGGGCTAACCCGCGCTTCAACAAGGAACCGAAAAAGGACCCATAATGGCATTACTTCAAATTGCAGAGCCAGGTCAGAGTAGCGCGCCACACGAGCATAAGCTGGCAGCGGGGATCGATCTGGGGACAACAAACTCTTTGGTGGCGTCCGTACGCAGTGGCAGTGCGGCAACGCTGACCGATGAGCAAGGCAGAAGCATTCTGCCGTCTGTTGTGCATTATGCCGAAGAAGACACGCAAGTGGGTTACGCCGCCCGAGATAAGGCGCAGCAAGATCCGCAAAATACCATTATTTCTGTAAAACGCCTGATTGGCCGTTCACTGGCTGACATCCAGCAACGTTATCCGACACTGCCTTATCAGTTCAGTGAAAGTGAGAATGGCCTGCCGGTACTGCAAACGGCACAGGGCGCGAAAAATCCGGTTCAGGTCTCGGCTGAGATTCTGAAATCACTGGCTCAACGCGCCGAGCATACTCTGGGTGGCGAGTTGTCCGGGGTTGTGATTACCGTCCCTGCGTATTTCGATGATGCACAGCGTGCCAGCACGAAAGACGCAGCCCGTCTGGCGGGTCTGCATGTCTTGCGCTTGCTCAATGAGCCGACGGCGGCGGCGATCGCCTACGGCCTTGATTCCGGTCAGGAAGGGGTGATAGCGGTCTATGATTTGGGTGGCGGCACATTCGATATTTCGATTCTTCGCCTGTCGAAAGGGGTATTTGAAGTGCTGGCCACGGGCGGTGACTCTGCGCTGGGTGGCGATGATTTTGACCATCTGGTGGCTGAACATCTGCAAGCCAAAATTGGCATTGACGGGCCGTTGAGTGCTGGCGACAACCGCGCGTTGCTCAATGCGGCCACTGCGGCCAAAATTGCGTTATCAGACCGCGACGTCGCCGAGCTTGATGTGCTGGGGTGGCAAGGTACGCTGAGCCGTGATGAATTTGATGATTTGATTCGCCCTCTGGTGAAAAAAACGCTGATGTCATGCCGCCGCGCACTGAAAGATGCGGACGTGGACACCGATGAAGTCCACGATGTGGTGATGGTCGGTGGGTCGACGCGTACGCCGCTGGTCCGCGATATGGTGGGGGAGTTTTTCAATCGCACCCCGCTGACCAGCATTAATCCGGATGAAGTGGTTGCCATTGGCGCCGGCCTGCAAGCGGATGTACTGGCCGGAAACAAGCCAGATTCTGAGATGCTACTGCTGGATGTGATTCCGCTGTCTCTCGGTATTGAAACCATGGGCGGTTTAGTGGAGAAAATCATTCCGCGCAACACCACGATTCCGGTGGCGCGTGCGCAGGAGTTCACCACGTTTAAAGATGGCCAGACCGCGATGGCAGTGCATGTGGTGCAGGGAGAGCGAGAAATGGTGGATGACTGCCGCTCGTTAGCCCGTTTCTCTCTGAAAGGCATTCCGCCTATGGCCGCAGGCGCTGCTCACATTCGGGTCACCTATCAGGTGGACGCCGATGGTTTGCTGTCGGTCACCGCAATGGAGAAAAGCACCGGTATTCAGGCCGAGATTCAGGTGAAGCCTTCGTATGGTCTGAGTGACGATGAAGTGGCGAATATGCTGAAAGACTCAATGACGCACGCAAAAGAAGACATGCAAGCGCGTGCGTTGGCGGAACAGCGTGTGGAAGCGGATCGGGTAATTGAAGGCCTGATCGCAGCGATGCAAGCGGATGGCGACGAGCTGCTCAGTGAGAGTGAGCGTCAGGCGCTTGTCACCGCGATCGAATCGCTGATCGAACGGCGTAATGGTGATGATGTCGCAGCGATTGAGCAGGGCATCAAGGACACCGATAAAGCGAGCCAGGATTTTGCCTCTCGCCGAATGGACAAATCAATCCGTGCCGCACTGGCCGGTCAGTCTGTCGACGATATTTAAAGAGATTAAAACTATGCCAAAAATTGTTGTTCTCCCTCATCAGGATCTTTGCCCGGAAGGGGCGGTACTTGAAGCCAGCGAAGGCGAAACGGTATTGGACGTTGCGTTGAAAAACGGCATTGCGATCGAACACGCGTGTGAGAAGTCGTGCGCGTGTACGACTTGCCACGTGATTATCCGTGAAGGCTTTGATTCGCTTGATGAAAGTGATGAGCTGGAAGATGATATGCTGGATAAAGCCTGGGGGCTGGAACCAGAATCCCGTTTGGGCTGTCAGGCGAAAGTGGCCGATGAGGACTTAGTGGTTGAGATCCCTCGTTACACCATTAACCTGGCGAAAGAAGATCACTAATCATGCATGGCGGTTATACTCAGGGTAACCGCTGTGAGTAAGACAGGAAACCGTTATGAAATGGACTGATTCGCGCGATATTGCGATTGAACTGTGTGATAAATTTCCGGACATCGATCCGAAAAACGTACGTTTTACCGATCTGCATCAGTGGATTCTGGATTTGGAGGATTTTGACGATGAGCCTAACCGCTCAAACGAGAAAATCCTCGAAGCGGTGATCCTGTGCTGGATGGACGAAATGGACTAAGCATTTCGCTTGGCAAAACCCTGCGCAGTTAACAATTCTTACTAAAAAAAGCGGACCTTATGGTCCGTTTTTTTCTCAAGTTGACATTTTTACCCTACATAATGCTAACATTCGATGGTTATGAATAGTGCGGCCAGGCAAAGCCGCGGAAAGACAAGGAGAAACCATGTCTGCACATATGTCAGTTTTTATCAGCCGTGAACCTGCCCAGCCTCAGTGGGGAGACAAGGCACTGCTCTCATTTTCTGAAAATGGCACCACCATTCACCTGACTCAGGGGAATGCTCAGGACGCGATTCAGCGAGCGGCGCGCAAATTAGATGCACAGGGTATTCGTACAATCTCACTCGCTGGTGATGGTTGGGATCTGGAGACGATCTGGACTTTCCATCAAGGTTACCGTAATCCGAAAAAGAACAACCAGCTAGAATGGTCAGCGCTGGCAGAAGGTGAGCAACATGAGTTGCTGGCTCGTATTAAAGCGGCTGACTGGACACGCGATATTATCAACAAAAGTGCGGAAGAAATTGCACCACGTCAGTTGGCGACGCTGGCGTCTGAGTTTATCAAGTCCGTGGCTCCTGAAGGTACCGTTACCAGCCGCATCGTGAAAGATCGCGACCTTCTGGCCGAAGGCTGGGAAGGCATTTTTGCCGTGGGGCGTGGTTCTGAACGTACCTCTGCCATGCTGCAGCTCGACTTCAACCCGACAGGGGATGAGAATGCACCGGTATTCGCCTGTCTGGTGGGCAAAGGCATTACGTTCGACTCTGGTGGTTACAGCCTGAAACCATCGAATTTTATGTCGGCAATGAAAGCGGACATGGGCGGCGCCGGCACCATTACCGGTGGCCTGGGACTGGCCATCATGCGTGGCCTGAACAAGCGGGTAAAATTGATCCTGTGCTGTGCTGAAAACATGGTTTCTGGTCGTGCGCTGAAATTGGGTGACATCATCACTTACAAAAACGGGACAACTGTCGAAATCATGAACACCGATGCTGAAGGTCGCTTGGTGTTGGCGGATGGTCTGATTTACGCTTCAGAGCAACAGCCGCAACTGATCATTGACTGCGCGACCTTGACGGGCGCGGCCAAGAATGCGCTTGGTAACGATTACCATGCGTTGATGAGCTTTGACGATGAGTTGTCTCATCAGGCACTGACGGCCGCTCGTCATGAACAGGAAGGTTTGTGGCCACTGCCTGTGGCTGATTTCCACCGTGAGATGTTGCCTTCTAGCTTTGCGGATCTGTCGAACATCAGCTCTGGTGACTACTCTCCGGGCGCCAGCACAGCCGCGGCGTTCTTGTCCTACTTTGTCGACGATTATAAGCACGGCTGGCTGCACTTTGACTGTGCAGGTACTTACCGTAAAGCGGCGTCAGACAAATGGGCGGCGGGTGCCACCGGTATGGGCGTGCGTACACTGGCCCGAGTGCTGGTGGAGCAGGCCGACAAATAAAGTATTACTGGTTCCGCGAACAGCGGAACCAGACTTATAACTACAATGATATGAAGTAGAAGGATACCTCTTATGGCTCTGGAAAGAACATTTTCTATTATTAAGCCCGATGCAGTCGAACGTAATCTGATTGGTGAGATTTACCATCGTATTGAAAAAGCGGGTCTGACCATCATTGCGGCGAAAATGGTTCGCCTGACAGAAGATCAGGCGCGTGGATTCTACGCCGAGCACGAAGGCAAACCTTTTTTTGAACCACTGAAAGAGTTCATGACCTCTGGCCCCATCATGGTTCAGGTGCTGGAAGGTGAAAACGCCATTGCGCGTTATCGTGAACTGATGGGAAAAACTAACCCGGAAGAGGCGGCATGTGGCACGCTACGTGCGGATTACGCACTGAGCATGCGTCACAACTCGGTTCATGGCTCAGACAGCCCGGAATCAGCGGCTCGCGAGATTGAATTTTTCTTCCCGCAGGCAGAAGTTCACCCACGTTAAATTGAATAACAAAGCCCCGAAATTGTTCCGGGGCTTTTTTTGATTTTTCTGTTTTGTCCTGATGTGCATTCACACATTGACGACGCAACGGTTTTCAGAGCATATCGACTGCTTTCTCAAGCGCAGCAATCAAACGTTCCACATCTTCCGAAGTATTGTAGATCGCAAAGGAAATCCGCACCGTCCCGGTCACCTTGAGGGCGTCCATCAGCGGGTGTGCACAGTGGTGCCCGGCCCGCACTGCGATCCCTTGTTGATCGAGCAAGGTTGCGATGTCCTGATGATGCACGCCTTCCATGACAAACGTCAGCACTGCCGCATCAGGCTGATAACCCAGTACCCGGATGTCAGCCATGGCCGTCAACGCAGCGTAGGTGCGTTGTTGCAAGTGATGCAGATGCGCTTCGACCTCAGAGCGCGGAAACTGTTGATACCAGTCGATGGCACTGGCCAGTGCGATGGCGCCGGCCACATTGGGGGTGCCGGCTTCAAATTTGCCCGGCAACGCTGAGTAAGTGGTGTGTCCGAACGTCACTTTCTCCACCATTTTGCCTCCGCCGTGCCACGGTGGCATGGCTTCCAACAGGGTCAGTTTGCCATACAGCGCGCCGATGCCAGCCGGCGCGTAAAGTTTGTGGCCGGAAAAGACATAGAAATCTGCATCCAACTGGGTGACATCGACCGATTCATGCACGATTCCCTGAGCACCATCAACCACTACAACGGCATTGTACTGATGTGCCTTGGTAATGACGGTTTCAATTGGCTGACGCGTTGCAGTGACATTGGTGATGTGCGCCAGCGCTACGATTCGGGTGCGAGCACTGAGTAATTGGTCGTATGCCGTCATATCCCACTGGCAATCCGGCGTCATGGGCACTTTCACCACCTTGGCGCCGGTTTGCTCAGCAACAATTTGCCAAGGCACAATGTTCGCGTGATGCTCCATCTCACCAACCAGAATTTCATCGCCAGGCTGGAGTGTGCCGCGCGCGTATGTTTGGGCAATCAGATTGATGGCTTCGGTGGCGCCCCGGGTCCAGATGATCTCTTTACTTGTCGAGGCACCGATAAACTCAGCGACCTTGTCTCGGGCTGCTTCAAACTGGCTGGTGGCATGAGCCGTCAGGCTGTGACTGCCGCGATGTACATTGGCGTTTTGTGAACTGTAGTAGCGGGAAATGGCATCGATCACCACTTGCGGCTTTTGTGTGGTCGCGGCACTGTCGAGGTAGACAAGCGATGAATCGTTGACCTGTTGTTGCAGGGCCGGGAACTGCGCCCGGATCGCAGCGATGTCTATCATGCGTCGTTACTCAGTTTGTGGTATTGCAGTGTCGGGATCACGACCATGGGGTCTGCCACCTCTGCTGCCAGTTGTTTACCGGACAGCTTAATGATGATCTCCATCGCGAACTCCAGAGCGGTGCCCGGCCCCTGACTGGTGATCAGGTTGTGATTGATGTCAATCGTAACGCGTTTGGCACGCCATTTATCGGCTGGTATATGTGATTGAAAGCTCGGGTGACAGGTCATCAGAGCGCCGGGATAGAGATTGTGATGCTGCAAGACCAGTGCCGGGGCGGCGCAGATGGCGGCAACCAGGCGGCCATCGTATTTTTGTTGGCGAACGATTTCGACCAACACTGTGCTGTCTCTGAAGGTTTCAGCTCCCCCGACGCCGCCCGGCAGGATCACGGCATCAAATTCTTCATCAGCAATGTCAACCAGTTTGCAATCGGCCGTCAGTGTAACGCCTCGCGAGGCTTTCATCGTCAGCTCGCCTTCAAAGTCTGCGCTGGCGACCACCACCTCATATCCGGCCCGAACCATAATATCGATAACAGTGACTGCTTCCATCTCTTCGGTGCCAGGAGCAATCGGTATAAGTACACGTTTGGTCATGATGAAGTCCAACTTAATTCTGTGTGTTTAATCTGCTGATACAGGGCGCTATTCGTTGGTACCTCAATACCATGATGTGTGGCACGGCGAAGGAGGTAACCCGTAATAAAGTCTATCTCGGTTTTCCGCTGGTAGAAAACATCCTGCTGCATGGAGGAAAAGTTTGTCGCTGTGGCCGCAATGACGTTGTGAATGTTACTGCGCAGAGCTTGCTTGGATACATCGATGGATTCAGCGTGCATCACCTGAACTAACTCGTCGATGATGGCCTCCAGTGGTGCCTGAAATTGCGGGTCTGCTAAATCACCATTGCGACACTGATGTAACGCGGTCAACGGGTTAATGGCGCAGTTGATCGCCAGTTTGTGCCACAGCGCGGACTGGATATGCTCATTCCATTGCACGTCTGGGAGTGCGTGGTGCAGAACGTCGGTCAGGAACTGACACTGCTGTCCCTGCGTGTTGTAAGCCCCCAGTTGCGTGTGACCCAGGCCGGTGTGATTCACCTGATTCGGGGTTGGTTTGAATGCGCCGTGCGTCGTGGTGGCCAGAACCATCGGGTGCGAGGAGAGCGTTGGCGCCAGTTGGTCAAGCGCGCCCATCCCGTTGTGACAAAACAGCAATATTGTGCGAGGGTCGAGATGGGGAATCAAAGGCCGTATGGCCGCGTCAACCTGCCAGGCTTTGACTGTCACCAGCAGCATATCCGCTTTGGTTAATGCAGAGCGCTGATGATTGGCAAAGGAGAGGCTTGGTGTCTTACCCAGTGCCAGATTAATTGAAGTCACGTGTTGGCGACTCCATAGCGACACGTTGTGCCCGGCCAGAGCCAGATGACAGGCCCATAACGAGCCGATGGCACCTGGGCCGACAACCACAATATTCATCCTGCTTCCCACGGTTGTTGCGAATGGGAGCAAGGATAATGTCCTGTCTCAGGAAAGCAAACAAAAATGGCGCCATCCGGCGCCATTTTTAAAAGCAGAGTTCTGATTAGAACTTGTAGGTTACTGCCAGATAGTGGCTGAAACCAGTTGATTCAAGCTCTAGGCCGTTACCGATGTCCAGACCGTCTTTCACGCCGTAAACGTCTTTGTATGCTTTCAGGCCGTAACCAACAGCAAAACGCTCAGAGTGCCAGTAGATACCGTTAAACATTACGCCACCGTTAGAGGATGTCGTGCCAAACTTGTTACCTGCATCATCATCCATACCGAATTGGTAATCGATGTAACCTTGGTAAGAAATGAATGAACCGTTCTCGAAGAAGTAGAATGGTTTGAACCAGTTGGTCGAGATTTGGAAACCGTTCCAGTCTTTTTTGTTGATGTCGTAAAGGCTGTACACGTTCAGGCCAACTTTACCCAGCCAAGGTACGTTCACATCAGAACCCAGACCCCAGAAAGAGTTGTTTACACCGCCATTGTTACCACCCCAGTTGTACAGAGTTGCAAAGTACAGCTCTTGTACAGGACCGAAAGACAGGTCTTTACCAGTGACTGCGTCCAGAGAAACACGCGGTGCAAATTTCATGAACATTTTGTCAGGAGCGCCGTTCTCGATGGACTTATCCTGATTGTCTTTAGTCGCTAGGTTAAATACATCAACGTAACCGTATAGATCGAAGATTCCTGAGCGACCGCCAAATTCCATTTCCAGGTAATCGTGGGCGTTGTCGTCAGCGCCTTTTACGCGAGGCATCTCATCGATTGAGTACATGTAGTTAAACTGCATCCACTTGTAATCGTTTTTGTGGATATCGCCATCTGAGTAGTCAGCGGCCAGAGCTGGCGCGGAAGTCGCTGCTAACAAGCTAAGAGCTAAAAGTGATTTACGCATAAGGGGACTCTCTATAGGTTTGTTTGTTTTTTGGATACACGATCTGATTGCCGTGCTTCCAGATGGCGGGAATGATAGCGATAAAAATCTCAATTGAAAGTGATACCCAGTGCAAAACCAAACAAAATTAGTGACGAAGATCTCAACTTCGTTTTATTTCACGGAACTTATTTTGTGTTGCATGGTTTTTCATTTTCTGTGTGATCTTGATCGTTTGCTTGGCGATTTTTAGGTTTTTTTATGCTTATCGTTAAACCAACATTTTTCGTTAGTGATCGGGCTGGCACCCCTTGCGTAATAAGGGGTGCCAGCTAAAAGGAATGTGTAGATGAACGAAATTAAGTTGTTTCCGCTGAGTTCAATGGTGTTGCCCGAAGGTAAAATGAGTTTGCGTATCTTTGAGCCACGTTATAAGCGTTTAGTTGCTGAGTGTTCGCGACAAAACAGTGGGTTTGGTATCTGTCTGCTGGACAGTGACGCCGGTCTGGCACCGGGTAACGTGTCGTCGATTGGTACTTACGTAAAAATCGTTGACTTCGAAACATTAGACGACGGGTTGCTGGGGATTACCGTGTCCGGAACTCAGCGCTTTGTGGTTGAGCGTGTTGCAGCCGAGTTTGATGGATTGCGCAAAGCCCACGTGCGTTGGCTGGACAACTGGTCTCAGCAGAAAATCGAACGATCACAACAATATATCAGTGAACAGCTCCAATTTGTCTATCGGCAATTCCCCCAGATAGGCGACTTGTACTCGCACTGTTTTTTTGATGACGCAAGCTGGGTCAGCCAACGCTGGTTGGAGATATTGCCACTGGAATGCACGCAGATGGAACAGTTGGCCGGGCAACGGGACTGTAGCGCGGCTATGCACTTTTTGAGCATGGCAATTGAGGGCAGTGTGACGACGCAAAGTAAATGGTCTTCCTAGAATGGTGTGTGTGGACGCAGTCACTATAATTAGGAGACTGCAGGGCGGCCGTAAATGTTACACGCCGTTGTGATCGCAACGTGATGGTTAAACGTAAACTAGGCAACGAAGTCAGTGAAATACGGACACAATCACGCTCAGTCTAACTCTGAGTGTTAAGGGATAGGGAAGCACATGAGTCAAACCAGTTCCCAGGATATGACCCGCGCGGAGTGGGAAGAATGTATGAACCGCGTCAAACAACGTGACAAGCGCGCATTTGCACAGGTTTTTACTCACTTTTCACCGCGGTTAAAGCAGTTTGCTTACAAGCACATTGGCAACGAACAGGTGGCGCTAGAAATGGTGCAGGAAACGTTGACGACGGTATGGCAGAAATCACATTTATTCGATGGTCGTAAAAGTTCATTATCGACCTGGATTTACACCATAGCCAGAAACCTGTGCTTTGATTTACTGCGTAAGCAGAAAGGGCGGGAATTGCACATTCATTCCGAAGATATCTGGCCCGCCGACTACTGTCCGCCAGACTTGGTGGAGCATTATGCGCCGGAGCATGACATGTTGAAAGAGCAAGTGGTCAAGTTTCTTGATTTGTTGCCCGAAGCGCAACAAGCCGTGGTGAGGGCGGTGTATTTAGAAGACCTGCCTCATCAGCAGGTGGCCGACATGTTCAATATTCCTCTCGGAACCGTGAAGTCCAGATTGCGTCTGGCCGTGGAAAAATTACGACACTCAATAGAAGCGGGGCAGTTATGAGTTATCATCCGGAACAACATCTTTTAGATGCGTATGCAGCTGGTTCAATCGATGCGGTTCATGGACTGGCAGTGGCGACGCACCTTGAGTCATGCAGTCGTTGCAGAGCGTTAGTTGCAGTCAAAGAGCGGGAATGCGCTCAGGCTGTAATGAACGGGCCGGCAACGCTGGTGGCCAACGGCAGTGAGGAATTTGCCGGAATGTTCGAGGCCATCGTGGCTTTGGATCCTATTCAACCCAAAGCGGTGCAAGCGCCGCCAACAGCTGTGTTAGAAGTGAACGGTAAGCAATTTCGTCTGCCCGGTACGCTGAGCAAGCATGTTCGACAGATTGGTGAGTGGCGCAGTTATGGCGGTAAGGTGTACAGCGCGGCCATGGATTTGGGCGAGGACAATGTGCGGGTCAATCTGATGTACATCGCTGAAGATGTCCACATCCCGCAACACACGCACAAGGGGCTGGAGTCCACTTTAGTGCTGCACGGCGGCTTTAGTGACGAAGACGGACATTACGAAGCTGGCGATTTCATGACCCGTGACGCGTCGGTTCGTCACAGCCCGTTTACACGTACCGGGGAAGATTGCCTGTGTATGACGGTGCTGACCGAGCCTATGCTCTTCACTCAGGGTGTCGCGAGGATCTTCAATTTATTTGGCAAGGGGCTTTACCCATAACATGATGAAAAAGGGATGCAGAGCATCCCTTTTTTTATCGTTTAAGGCTGGTCTAATTCTCGTCGTGACGATGCGCTTTATTGAGTAAATCGGTGAAATAGTGGCGCAGCGAATACAACATGATCAGGCTTGGGATCACCATCAGGGCCGTGAGCACAAAAAACAGTGACCAGTTATTGAGATAATCGGCCAGTTCGCCGCTGAAAGACGCCAGAGTGGTGCGTCCAAAGTTGCCCAGTGATGCCAGCAGAGCGTATTGTGTCGCGGAGAACGCTTGTCCGGTCAGCACCGTCAGGAAAGACACAAACGCTACGGTTGAGAAGGCCGTGGTAAAGTTATCGACGAAGATAGTCGCCAAGAACAACTGCTCATTAGGACCGACTTCGGCAATCCAGGCAAACATCAGGTTACTTGCAGCCATTGCTGTGCCACCGATCATCAACCCTTTCACGATGCCGAAACGGACATTGACCATACTGCCGATCAGCGTAAACAGCATGGTGGCGCCCCAACCGATCAGTTTGGAGTAATAACCTATCTGTTCATTGCTGAAACCGACCTCTTTATAAAAAGCAATCGACATGCGGCCAAGAAACGCTTCCCCAATTTTAAACAGGAAGACGAACAATAAAATGGTGATTGCGACCCGGGTGCCATTGCGCCGGAAAAAGTCCATAAACGGTTCCAGCACGGTTACCGTCAGCCAGGCGACAACACGAGATCCGACCAGGGCATTGTGGCGCTCTTCCGCCTGCGCCTGAAGTTGTTCCCGCTGGGTAATTGGTTCGCCAACCAGCAGAGTAAACAACATCAACAGGCCGACGATCAAGGCCATGCCGTAGTACACCCCGTTCCAGCCTATCGAGTCAGCGTTGATAAAAGCCACATAACCCGGCAGAGAATAACCGGTCCACCAACCGATCACTGCCATAGCCGATGCCTGTGGCAGTTTACTGGCTTGCGACTTAGGAAAAGTATCAATCCGGAAGGCATCAATGGCGATATCCTGAGTGGCCGATGCAATTGCGATTCCCAGAGCCAGCATCGACGTCAGAACAATTTGAGTGGCAGGATTGACGCCGGCGATCAGTAGAGTGCACACCAATACGACCATCTGACACAACAGTACCCAGCTTCTGCGTTGTCCCAGTGCCTTGTGCAATATTGGCAGTTTTACCCTATCCACCAAGGGAGCCCAAAGGAAGTTAATCGCATAGACAGCAAAGACACTGCCAAAATAGCCGATTGCGGCGCGTGTCATTCCTGCGTCTTTCAGCCAGCCTGTCATATTGGAGCCGATAAGGACCCAGGGAAAGCCACTGGAACATCCCAGCATAAACACCCACAACAAGCGTTTATCCAGGTAACTGCGGACCGTACCCATCCAGGTAAGTGAAGACGAATCTGATGACATAAAACTCGGAGTCCTGCTAAATGGTGAGAAAGGCTCTGAGCAGGAGCGCTCAGAGCCGGAATGGATTATTTAATCAGAGTGGCTTTGGTGATCACGATCGGTGTAACGGGAACATCCTGCATCCGGCCGGAAGAGCGAGTCGGTTGCTGAGCCATTTTCTCGACGACATCAAAACCTTGGGTGACTTCACCAAAGACCGCGTAGCCAGGTGGGCGCTGCGCGTAGTCGAGGAAATCGTTGTCGACCAGATTGATGAAAAACTGGCGGGTGGCCGAGTTTGGATCATTAGTACGGGCCATCGCCAGCGTAGCACGATCATTTTTCAGACCATTCGATGCTTCATTTTTTATCGGCGCGTAGGTTGGCAGGCGATTCATTTCTTGGTCAAAGCCGCCGCCCTGAGCCATAAATCCCGGGATAATACGATGAAACTGACTGCCTACGTAGCTGCCATCTTCAACATATTTAACGAAGTTCGCGACCGTTACCGGCGCTTTCTCCTGATTGAGTTCAACCGTAAATGAGCCCAGGGTGGTATCAAACTCCACCTTAGGCCCGGCGAACGCACCGCAACTGATCAGAGCCAGTGTAGTGGCAACCCATTGTCTCAGCATTAAAAACGCTCCTGCATGTATTGTTTGAGTTCTCGGTCGTTAGAGATCTCTTTCAGCACTAAGTTCACGGTATCGTTAAGAACGGTTTCAATTTCCTGGTTGGAGGCGCTCAATGTACCGGAACGCTGTGCCGTGCCTGTATACGTCTTGACCAGTTTGCCCTGAGGGGTCTCTGCGGTGACTTCCAGCACGACTTTGGCATCCATGTCGTTCGACATGACCGAGTGCTTGACGTTCACCAGCGCTTCCTGGATTTCGATCTCAATGACGTTTTCGCTGTTCACTGATGTTCTGAAACCTTGTGAAGCCAGTTGGTCCGCCAGAGCCGTTTCTACGGCGATCCGCACATTCTGCTTCGAATGAATCGGTTCGATGTGTGAACGGCCACTGTCGACCAGTGCCACGTATTGAGCGGAGCGCACGTCTTTGCTCGACAGGTTATAGGTGGCGCCTTTCACGAGGTCACTGTTGCTCAGCGTGGCTTTTGGCAAAAAGTTGATTTGTTCCTGTTGAGGAGCAGCACAAGCGGTGAGAAGGGCCATTGACGCTGCCAGAACCAGTTTTCTCATGGATATATCCTTTTTATTCACGATTTAGTTGCCTGTAAAATAACAAATTTATTATTGGCTGCCACGGTTTTTACCTGAGCTCGGCCAAACAATCTCGTTAACTTACCATCGTAGCCGAGGTGGCGATTGCCGATCACCAATAATTGGCCACCTTGTGTGAGAACATGCTTTGCATCACAGAACATTTGCCAGGCGATGTGGTCGGTGATCGCCAGTTGTTGATGAAATGGCGGATTACACACGACCAGTGAAGCGGAGGCAGGAGCAAACCCGTCCAGACAGTTGTTTGCGAAGCACTCGACATGACGTTCCGGGCCAAGGTTGTCCAAGAGGTTTTGCTGGGCAGAGGCCACGGCCATAAAACTCTCATCGACGCAGACCAGGCGTGCATTCGGGTTCAACTGCCCCAGTTTGACTGACAGCACGCCATTGCCACAGCCTAGGTCAATGATACGTTCCAGTTTGTCGTCTTTTGGCAGGTGCTTCAGCATGAAGCGTGCGCCCAGATCGAGATTTTCTCCCGAATAGACGTTCGCGCGGTTTTTAAGCTGAATTGACTCGCCTTCGACAGCCCACGTGATGTCTTGTTCTACGGCAGGGCAGTGCTCTGCATTGGCTTGGGAGAACACCAGGCGATGTTTTTTCCAGGCCAGAGACGTTGTCGTTTGTCCCAGGTGCTGCTCAAACAGCTTCAATGTGGAAGTATGAATTTCCCGTGCTTTATTCACGCCAATGATCGGCACATGGTCCGGCAGAGCCTGGCGGAGCTGACGCAACTGCCATACCAGATGGCGATTACTTTTGGGGATTTGCATCAACACCAGATCGGCGTCGGCAGGAATGGCATCCATGCTGGTGGCGAATGTCACGGTTCCACTCTGATTGGCCGTCAGGTTTTGTTGTGTGGCCTGATGCGCAATGAAAGAATCGCTCATCATAGTGACGCGATAATGTTGCGCGAACCAGCAGGATAGAGCGCCGAAATGGTCGTTCAGAATAACGATGTGGTGGCCGGCTGGCAGAGCCAATGCCTCGACATGTTGGATCAGGTATTCGTCGCCGGCGTCCCAGGCTTGTAGGGTTTCGTTGGCTCGCTTTGGAAAGCGGTGCAGGGTTAATGTCCGCTCGAAAAGCGAAAGTTCAGTTTTCATAGTTGCTGTGGCAGATTTTTGCTTTGACGCTATTGTCGCAAATGGCAATCCATCAGGAAACTAAAACCTTCCTATCCCGTTTAGGCGGAGGTAAAATGTTGTTCAGTAACCGACGCAATCCGTCGTTCCATTGATACCCTGAATGGGTAAGTCAGGAAGAAATATGATCCAACAAGCTATTGAATCTAAAATCCATAATGCGCTTAACCCGGATTATCTGCGGGTTGATAATGAGAGTTACATGCATAACGTCCCGCCTGGCTCTGAAAGTCATTTTAAAGTGGTGGTGGTCAGCAGTGCGTTTGAAGGCCAGCGACTTTTGGCAAGACACCGCCAGATTAATGAACTTTTGGCCGAAGAGTTGGCTGGCAGTGTGCACGCGTTGTCGATGCATACTTACACGCCTGAAGAGTGGAAAGCGCAGCAAGAAAGTGCGCCAGACAGCCCGATGTGTATGGGCGGCGATAAGCGTTAATCAACAAGGAGCGTCAGCTCCTTTTTTGTCCATTGATTTGTTAACAGAGTGACAACAAATTAATGAAATGAAACGTTTATTTACGTTTGTTTCATCTTGTGAATGCATGAATACCCCTAAAGTGGGTGTGATATTTTAGGTTTGTGCGTCGCTTCAAAGTTATGACTATTCTTTAGCCTTTTAAACTCAATTCCTTGGAAATATCGCGTCGAATCCATTTATTGGTCATGGCATCAAGTTCCCAAAAAATGCTAAACTATCGCACCTGATAAATCTCGCGTATTTTCTGTGACGAGGTTTTTAATAGGATGTTGCGATTTTGGCGTTTGAAACGATGCCAAAACCGGACACTGATGTCGTGTCTAAAAGTTACGCAATCAAAAGAATCTTTTTCCCGATAAAAGTAGTGCAAGTGCGTATGATTACAATAAAGAAGGGTTTGGATCTTCCTATCGCAGGAACTCCATCCCAGGTGATTAATGATGGCAAAGCCATCACTAAAGTCGCCTTGCTTGGCGAAGAGTACGTTGGCATGCGTCCTACTATGCATGTTCGCGTAGGCGATGAAGTGAAAAAAGCCCAAGTTCTTTTTGAAGACAAGAAGAACCCAGGTGTGAAGTTTACTTCTCCAGCAAGCGGTAAAGTGATCGAAGTTAACCGTGGCGCAAAACGTGTCCTTCAATCCGTAGTGATCGAAGTGGCAGGTGATGAGCAGGTAACATTCGATAAGTTTGAAGCCAGCCAACTGGCCGGTCTGGATCGCGAAGCGATTAAGACTCAGCTGGTCGACTCTGGTCTGTGGACCGCTTTACGTACTCGTCCTTTCAGCAAGGTTCCGGCAATCGAGTCTTCAACTCAGGCAATCTTCGTTACGGCAATGGATACCAATCCACTGGCAGCGAATCCTGAACTCATCATCAACGAACAGTCAGAGGCGTTTGTCGCTGGTCTGGACATTCTGTCGGCATTGACAGAAGGCAAGGTTTACGTTTGTAAGAAAGGCAACAGCCTACCTCGCTCTTCACAGTCAAATGTTGAAGAACATGTTTTTGATGGCCCTCACCCTGCAGGTCTTGCAGGCACACACATGCATTACCTGTTCCCGGTTAATGCAGACAATGTTGCGTGGAGCATCAACTATCAGGACGTTATCGCTGTCGGTAAATTGTTCCTGACGGGTGAGTTGCACGCCGAGCGTGTTGTGTCTCTGGCTGGTCCGGTTGTCAATAACCCTCGTCTGGTTCGTACCCTGATTGGTGCGAGTCTGGAAGAGCTGACAGATAATGAACTGATGCCTGGCGAAGTTCGTATTATCTCTGGTTCTGTACTGAGTGGTGTAAAAGCAACGGGTCCTCATGCTTACCTGGGGCGTTACCACGTTCAGGTTTCTGTTCTTCGCGAAGGTCGTGACAAAGAGCTGCTTGGCTGGGCAATGCCTGGTAAAAACAAGTTCTCTGTAACCCGTGCTTACCTGGGTCACCTGTTCAAAGGTCAGTTGTTCAATATGACAACGTCGACCAATGGTAGTGACCGCTCAATGGTTCCAATTGGCAACTACGAACGTGTGATGCCACTGGATATGGAACCTACTTTGCTACTTCGTGATCTATGTGCCGGCGATTCAGACAGTGCTCAACGTCTGGGTGCTCTGGAACTGGATGAAGAAGATCTGGCATTGTGCACCTTTGTATGTCCTGGCAAATACGAGTACGGTCAACTGCTGCGTGAATGCCTGGATAAGATTGAGAAGGAAGGGTAATTTTCATGGGCCTTAAAAAGTTTCTTGAAGACATTGAGCACCATTTTGAACCAGGCGGCAAACACGAGAAGTGGTTTGCGCTGTACGAAGCCGTTGCAACGGTTTTCTATACGCCAGGTCTGGTTACAAAACGCAGCTCACACGTTCGTGATAGCGTTGACCTGAAACGTATCATGATCATGGTTTGGTTCGCGGTATTCCCGGCAATGTTCTGGGGTATGTACAACGCGGGTGGCCAAGCGATTGCAGCACTGACTCACCTGCACTCAGGTCAGGATCTGGCTGATGTGATCAACGGCAACTGGCACTACTGGCTGACCGAAATGCTGGGCGGAGCCATTTCTGCCGATGCAGGTTGGGGCAGCAAGATGTTGCTGGGTGCCACATACTTCCTGCCGATCTACGCGACGGTGTTTATCGTTGGTGGTTTCTGGGAAGTTCTGTTCTGTATGGTGCGCAAGCACGAAGTCAACGAAGGTTTCTTCGTCACTTCGATCCTGTTCGCTCTGATCGTTCCACCAACACTGCCACTCTGGCAAGCAGCACTGGGTATTACCTTCGGTGTGGTTGTTGCAAAAGAGATCTTCGGCGGTACGGGACGTAACTTCCTTAACCCTGCTCTGGCAGGTCGTGCCTTCCTGTTCTTCGCATACCCTGCGCAGATTTCAGGCGATACGGTCTGGACTGCGGCTGACGGCTTCTCTGGCGCAACTGCGCTAAGCCAATGGGCACAAGGTGGCAGCGGCGCTCTGATCAACACAGTCACAGGTTCTCCAATCACTTGGATGGATGCGTTTATCGGTAACATCCCAGGTTCGATTGGTGAAGTGTCTACACTGGCTCTGTTGATTGGTGCAGCGTTAATCGTCTACATGGGCATCGCTTCATGGCGCATTATTGCGGGTGTGATGATCGGTATGATCGTGGCTTCAACGTTGTTTAACGTTGTGGGCTCTGACACCAACCCGATGTTCGGTATGCTGTGGTACTGGCACCTGGTGCTGGGTGGTTTTGCGTTCGGTATGCTGTTTATGGCAACGGACCCGGTTTCAGCGTCGTTCACTAACAAAGGTAAGTGGGCTTATGGCGCCTTGATCGGTGCAATGTGTGTCATGATTCGTGTGGTTAACCCAGCGTACCCAGAGGGTATGATGCTGGCGATTCTGTTCGCGAACCTGTTTGCACCTCTGTTCGATCATGTGGTTATTGAAAAGAACATCAAACGGAGACTAGCGCGCTATGGCAAGTAATAACGATAGCATTAAAAAGACGCTGTTTGTTGTTATCGCATTGAGCTTGGTGTGCTCAATCATCGTATCGACAGCGGCGGTAGGTCTGCGTAGCCAACAGAAAGCTAACGCAGTTCTGGATAAGCAAAGCAAGATCGTTGATGTTGCGGGTATCCAAGCCGACGGTAAGAGCGTACCTGAACTATTCGCTGAGTATATTGAACCTCGTCTGGTTGATTTCAAAACTGGCGAGTTCGTTGAAAAAGCGGAAGACGGTTCAACGGCAGCAAACTACGATCAACGTAGTGCATCTAAGAATCCAGCAACGTCGGTGAAACTGGCTGCGGATGAAGACGAAGCGAAAATCATTCGTCGTGCTGACACCGGTATTGTTTACCTGGTGAAAAACGGTGAACAGGTGTCTCGCGTAATCATTCCGGTACACGGTAATGGTCTATGGTCAATGATGTACGCATTTGTGGCAGTAGAAACCGACGGTAACACAGTTGCCGGTATCACTTACTACGAACAGGGTGAAACTCCTGGACTGGGTGGTGAAGTGGAAAATCCGACCTGGACAGCACAATGGGTCGGCAAGAAGCTCTTCGACGAGAACCACAAACCGGCTATCAAAGTCGTTAAAGGTGGTGCTCCTCAAGGTTCTGAGCACGGTGTTGACGGCCTGTCTGGTGCAACACTGACCAGTAACGGCGTACAACACACATTTGACTTCTGGTTAGGTGACATGGGCTTTGGTCCATTCCTAGCAAAAGTTCGTGACGGAGGTCTGAACTAATGGCTAGTGCACAAAACATTAAAAAGAGCATTCTGGCGCCGGTGTTGGATAACAACCCGATTGCGCTGCAGGTTCTTGGTGTATGTTCTGCTCTTGCAGTAACCACAAAACTGGAGACAGCGTTTGTAATGACTCTGGCGGTAACGTTTGTAACTGCTCTGTCTAACTTCTCTGTTTCTCTGATCCGTCACCACATTCCAAACAGCGTGCGTATCATCGTTCAGATGGCGATCATCGCATCACTGGTTATCGTGGTAGACCAAATCCTGAAAGCTTACTTATACGATATCTCTAAACAGCTATCGGTATTCGTAGGTCTGATCATTACTAACTGTATCGTAATGGGCCGTGCAGAAGCATTCGCAATGAAATCTGCACCGATTCCATCGCTGATCGACGGTATTGGAAACGGTCTGGGTTACGGTTTTGTTCTGATCACTGTCGGCTTCTTCCGTGAACTGCTGGGCAGCGGCAAACTGTTCGGTATGGAAGTGCTTCCACTGGTGAACAATGGTGGTTGGTATCAGCCAAACGGCCTGATGCTTCTGGCACCATCTGCATTCTTCCTGATCGGCTTCCTAATCTGGGTCATCCGTGTGTTCAAACCAGAACAAGTAGAAGCGAAGGAGTAAGGTTGTCATGGAACATTACATTAGCCTGCTAGTTAAATCGATTTTCATCGAAAACATGGCTTTGTCTTTCTTCCTGGGTATGTGTACTTTCCTGGCCGTATCTAAGAAAGTTAAGACAGCATTTGGCCTGGGTGTTGCGGTTGTGGTGGTTCTGACCATCGCGGTACCGGTAAACAACCTGGTTTACAACCTGGTGTTGAAAGAAAATGCGTTAGTTGAAGGTGTGGACCTCAGTTTCCTGAACTTCATCACGTTCATCGGTGTTATCGCCGCATTGGTACAGATTCTGGAGATGGTGCTTGACCGTTTCTTCCCGCCTCTGTACAACGCGCTGGGCATCTTCCTGCCGCTGATCACAGTTAACTGTGCGATCTTCGGTGGTGTGTCTTTCATGGTACAGCGTGACTATAACTTTGCTGAATCTGTCGTGTACGGTTTCGGCTCTGGTATGGGTTGGATGCTGGCAATCGTTGCTCTTGCAGGTATCCGTGAGAAGATGAAGTACTCAGACGTTCCTCCAGGTCTGCGTGGTCTAGGTATCACGTTCATCACTGTAGGTCTTATGGCGTTAGGCTTCATGTCTTTCTCTGGTGTTCAACTGTAAGTTGGGTAAACCGCAACAATTAAGGAATAGTCAATGGACATTATTCTTGGTGTCGTGATGTTTACTCTGATCGTACTGGCGCTAGTACTGGTGATTCTGTTCGCCAAGTCGAAGCTGGTACCAACAGGTGACATTACAATTTCTGTGAACGGTGATGCTGATAAAGCGATCGTTACACAACCAGGTGGCAAGCTACTGAGTGCACTGGCCGGTGCTGGCGTATTCGTATCTTCTGCTTGTGGTGGCGGTGGCTCATGTGGCCAGTGTCGCGTAAAAATTAAATCTGGTGGTGGTGACATTCTGCCGACCGAACTGGATCACATCACTAAAGGTGAAGCGCGTGAAGGTGAGCGTCTGGCGTGTCAGGTGGCAGTGAAAACTGACATGGACATCGAGCTTCCAGAAGAAATCTTTGGTGTTAAGAAGTGGGAATGTACCGTTATCTCTAACGATAACAAGGCAACATTCATCAAAGAGCTCAAGCTGCAAATTCCAGATGGCGAGTCAGTACCTTTCCGTGCTGGTGGTTACATCCAGATTGAAGCGCCGGCTCACCACGTGAAATACGCGGATTACGATATTCCTGAGGAATACCGTGAGGACTGGGAGAAGTTCAACCTGTTCCGCTACGAGTCAAAAGTGAACGAAGAAACGATCCGTGCTTACTCAATGGCGAACTACCCAGAAGAGCACGGCATCATCATGCTGAACGTGCGTATCGCGACTCCGCCGCCAAACAATCCAAACGTTGCACCTGGCATCATGTCATCGTACATCTGGTCTCTGAAAGAAGGCGACAAGTGTACAATCTCAGGTCCGTTTGGTGAGTTCTTCGCGAAAGATACGGATGCAGAGATGGTCTTCATCGGTGGTGGTGCGGGTATGGCGCCAATGCGTTCGCACATTTTCGACCAACTGAAGCGTCTGCATTCTAAGCGTAAGATGTCTTTCTGGTATGGTGCGCGCTCTAAGCGTGAAATGTTCTACGTCGAAGATTTCGATGGCCTGGCGGCTGAGAATGACAACTTCGTATGGCATTGTGCTCTGTCTGATCCACTTCCAGAAGATAACTGGGATGGTTACACCGGCTTCATTCATAACGTTCTGTACGAGAACTACCTGCGTGATCACGAAGTACCGGAAGACTGTGAATACTACATGTGTGGTCCACCTATGATGAACGCAGCCGTGATAGGCATGCTGAAAGATCTGGGCGTGGAAGACGAAAACATCCTGCTGGATGATTTCGGTGGCTAATTAGCCCCACCGTGACAGCATCAATGGCTGACCATGTAAATGGTCAGCCATTTTTCGTGCCAGATGCTGAACAAGCAATAACGGCAGCTGTTTTTTGTGGTGAAGATTGGTTATTAACGGCAGTCTCACGACAAAAAACAATGAGTGTGAGTTTAGGAGTAACAATGAAACATCTCTTCATGCGAGTAATGGCTCTGATGGCCATTGTCTTATCCTTGGCGGGTTGTGGTGACAAACGCGAACAGGTACACCTGAGTGGCAGTACCATGGGAACCTATTACTCGATTAAGTACATTACTCAACCGGGCTTACCCGTGTCAGCGGATGTACAGGCAGAGATCGATAAACGACTGGAGCTGGTCAATGATCAGATGTCGACCTATCGTCCGGACTCTGAGCTGAGCCGTTTTAACCAGCACAAGAGTAGCGAACCCTTCCAGGTGTCGGCTGCAACCGCCAAAGTGGTGCGTGAAGCACTGCGCATTTCTGAATTGTCGAAAGGCGCGTATGACGTCACGGTAGGACCATTGGTGAATTTGTGGAGCTTTGGCCCAGAAGCGCGTCCGGAGCAGACGCCAAGTGAGCAGGATCTGGCTGAACGCCGCGCGGAGATCGGTTACCAGAATCTGTCGGTGACGGACGACAACAAACTGGTCAAACAAATCCCGGGTCTGTATGTGGACCTGTCGTCGATTGCCAAAGGTTATGGTGTAGATGTTGTTGCCGAGTATCTGCAGGAGCTGGGCGTTGTCGACTACATGGTTGATGTCGGGGGCGAATTGCGCGTCAAAGGGACTAACCTGGAAAATGTCGGTTGGCGCATCGCCATTGAGAAACCGTTGTCCAACGAGCGTGCCGTACAGGATATCATCCAGGTTGGTGATAATGGGATTGCCACATCCGGGGACTATCGTAACTACTTCGAAGAAAACGGCGTACGTTATTCACATTTGATTAATCCACGTACTGGAAAGCCGATCGCAAACCACGTAGTATCGGTAACCGTGATCAGCCCACAGAGCATGACGGCCGATGCGTATGCAACCACTTTCTCTGTAATGGGCGAAGAAGAATCGATTGCTCTGGCAAACAAAGAAAAACTTCCGGTACTGCTGATTGTCAAAACTGAAGATGGCTTTAAAGAGTACGCTTCTGACACGTTTGCGCAGTACGTGACGAAGAAAAACTAATGACACTGAGGTAGCTAATGGCGGTTTATCTGACAACATTTGCCGTATTCCTGATGGTCATCGCAGCGATGGCCGTAGGATACATCTTCCAGAAAAAAGTCGTACGCGGCAGCTGCGGTGGTTTAGGTGCCGTCGGTATCGAGAAGGTTTGTAACTGCCCTGAGCCTTGCGACGCGCGCAAAAAACGCGAAGCCCGTGAGGCGGTTCGAGCAGAAAAGCTGGCTGCGTGGGAAAAAGACCGCATCGCCTGATCTGGATGGTATACACACTAGCCCGGTATTGACCGGGCTTTTTTATGCCTGCCGGACGGACAACCGGCTGACTACACATCTCTGACGGCTTAGTGTTATACTGTTTTTGTATACAGTATTAAGCAGAGGCTCAGGTGGAAAAAACAGCACGTAAAATCATCCATATTGATATGGACTGTTTTTTTGCCGCGGTAGAAATGCGCGATAACCCTCATTATCGCAACCGGCCTCTGGCGGTTGGGGGGCACGAAAAGCAGCGCGGTGTGATCAGCACCTGTAACTATGAGGCTCGGCGTTTTGGTGTTCGTTCTGCGATGCCGACTGCGCGGGCGCTCAAACTCTGCCCTCAGTTACTGGTGGTGCCTGGGCGTATGGAGGTCTACAAACAGGTCTCGGCACATATTCGGGCGATCTTTGCCCGCTACACCGATAAAATAGAGCCCTTATCTTTGGATGAAGCCTTCCTGGATGTCAGTGAGTGCTCGCTTTGTCACGGATCAGCGACGTTGATTGCGGAAGCTATCCGTCAAGATATCTGGACCGAGCTGCAATTGACGGCCTCGGCCGGGGTTGCGCCGATTAAGTTTCTGGCCAAGGTAGCCTCGGATCTCAACAAACCCAACGGCCAGACGGTCATTCCGCCGGATCAGGTTCAGCAAGTGGTGGACAAACTGCCCCTCGAAAAAATACCGGGTGTTGGCAAAGTGACGCTGGAAAAACTGCATGCGGCGGGTTACTACCTGTGTGAAGACATCAAGCAGGCTGACTATCGTGAGCTGCTGCGGCGATTTGGGCGTCTCGGTCAGTCGTTGTGGAAGCGTAGCCATGGCATTGACGATCGCGAGGTGGTGGTGGCGCGTGAACGGAAGTCGGTCGGTGTTGAGCGGACGTTTGCCGAGAACATCGTCAGTTACGATCAGTGCTGGCAGGTCATTGAAGAAAAGCTGTTTCCCGAACTGGAGAGGCGTCTGGAGAAAGTCAGTCCGGAGAAGCTGATCAGCAAGCAGGGGATCAAACTTAAGTTTGCCGATTTTCAGTTAACGACCATTGAGCATACCCATAACCGACTCGAACGGGAGTATTTCAAAGTACTGCTGCGCGATATCCTCAAGCGGCAGCAGGGACGTGAAATTCGCCTGCTCGGTCTGAGCGTGATGCTCAGACCCGAGCTCCAGACTAAGCAACTGAGCTTTTTTGAATAGCGGCGCAGACGTCTCGAAACGGAGCGTTTTCCAGCTTGCCAAACCCAGCCATTTTATTGGCTTTGACACGACTGCTGAGCGGCGTGGCGATACCGCATAAATAACGAGCTTGTGCTTCGACTGACAAAGGCGTGTCACTGGCCGTGATAAACGGTTGCAACCATGCACGCAACTGGGTGGCGTCGAGTGCATCCGTGGCGACCCGGGGCAGTTGTGCTGGTTGCCCACGGCAAACGGAGCAGTGACCGCATTGTTGCGGGGCATTGTGATCGGCAAAGTATTCTGCCAAGCGGTGACTCAGGCAGCGATCCGAC
This sequence comes from Vibrio sp. V39_P1S14PM300, assembly GCF_009904765.1. Lineage (NCBI taxonomy): Bacteria > Pseudomonadati > Pseudomonadota > Gammaproteobacteria > Vibrionales > Vibrionaceae > Vibrio > Vibrio sp. V39_P1S14PM300. The sequence goes on along the minus strand of NZ_WXWP01000321.1, from coordinate 11,787 downwards.
TCAAAAAAGTGGAGTAACTGATGTAAGCGCTCGATTTCGTGCTGCTCTTTGGTTTGAAACAACTGGTGCATGTTGGCGCAGAGTTGCATGATGTCCTGAGAGCGATCCGTCACCTGATAGACGTCCGTGATCTGTTTGCTTTCGAGTTCGATCCACCCCTGTTCGTGAAAATAGTCCAGTGCCGCGATGGCGCGCTGACGATCGCCCTGATACTGCATCCACAGCGCTTCAAAATCGAGTTGACACCAGACTCTCGCTTGAGTCGCTGACGCAAACACTGCTTGAGTAAACTGACGTCGCTCGCCTTCAAAGCGCTGAATGATGGCCTCTTTGTCAATGAGAAACTTAAACCGATACTCGGCAAAATAGCTGTACTTGGGTTCTATCACGCCGGCCAGTTCCAGATAAACCAGTAAGGTTTTCAACGGCAGTTGGCGAATATTGGCGTCGCGAGACAGGCGCAGCAGCACCACTTCCCAGTTATCTTGTTGCTGATAGATCTGCTCAATGACGAAACGAATCGCCACTAAATCCGGAGTATCACCGAAGACGAAATTTTCCAGAACATGCAGGGCGTTTTGATTGGCCAATAACAAACAGCGCGACGGCTGGCCATCACGACCGGCCCGGCCAATCTCTTGCGAATAGTTTTCGATTGATTTGGGCAGATCAAAATGGATTACCCGGCGGATGTCCGCTTTGTCGACGCCCATACCGAAAGCAATGGTCGCCACAATGCAGGCTATGTCGCTGCGCATAAAACGTTGCTGGAGGCGTTCACGGACATCGGCTTTCAGCCCAGCGTGATAGGCTTCAACCTCGATCCCCGATTGTCGCAACGACTCAGCCAGTTGTTCGGCGCTGTTTTGGAGTGTGACGTAAATAATGGTGGCTGCCTGTGGATCCGCTTCCAGGGTCTGCAGCAGGGCTGGAAACTTATGCTCTTCTTGGCAGGGCTGAATGGTCAGATCCAGATTGGAACGATAGAAGCCAGTCACGATAATGTTATCAGGGCTGAGAGCAAATTTGCGCTGCATGTCCGTAATGACGTCTTGGGTCGCGGTGGCGGTCAGCAACAGTACCTGAGGAATGTTGAGCATCTGTTGGTAGTGAGGCAGTTTGAGGTAGTCCGGACGAAAGTTGTGCCCCCATTCGGAAATGCAGTGAGCTTCGTCCACCACCAGCAGTGAGATGGGGACTTGTGAGATAAATTGACGAAAGCGCTCATTCTTCAGGCGCTCGACAGAAATCATCAGGATCTTAGTGTCGCCGTTTCGCACCGATTGCATCACCTGCTGAGTGGTTTGGCGATCCTGAGAGGAGTCGATTGAAGCGGCGGCAATTCCTTTGCTGTGCAAAAAGGCCAGTTGATCTTTCATCAGCGCGAGTAAAGGGGAGATAACCAGGGTCAGGTGCGGCAGTTCCAGAGCCGGGAGCTGGTAGCAGAGCGATTTGCCTGAGCCGGTCGGAAAAATGGCTGCTGCAGACTGACCGCGCATGATCGTATTGATGACTTGCTCTTGTCCTGGCCTTAGCTGCTCAAAGCCGAATACCCGTTTTAACGTCTGTTGAATCATTGCTTATTCCGTTCCATCTTTGCCTTGCTCTCCATACTACCTGATTCTATGCTGTAGCTCCTTAGAGATTGCACCTGAAAAGTATGAATAAATCCGATCTTCAGCAAAAAATAGTGGCCCAGTTGGAAGAGCAACTGCAGGTGGCCCGCTCTGCGACGCAGCGCGCGATTGACGCCGCAACGGACGAGGAAACCGTACCTGAACATAAATACGATACGCTGGCACTCGAAGCCGCGTACCTGGCGCATGGCCAGGCCATGCGGGTGCAAGCTTGTGAAGAGGAATTGCGTCAGTTTCGCCAATTGTGCCTGCGTAACTGTGATGATGGTAAGATCACCATGAGTGCGTATGTAGAGCTTGAGGATGAGGCCGGCCGTATCAGCCGCTTCTTCATCGGACCGTGTGCTGGTGGACTGGAAGTTGAGTGGCAGGGCGAACCCGTCAAAGTGATGACGCCTCAAGCGCCATTGGGGAAAGCCTTGTACGGTGCTTATCAGGGTGATGATATCGAGTTTCGTATGGGAGAGGACACGATTGGTTACCAAGTCGTGACGGTATCCTGACACGATATTTATTGATATTTGCTATGGTTTCGGAAAACACCACCGCAGGGAATGTTATGAAGAAGTTGATGTTAATCGGCGCCTTGCTCGTCAGTCACAGTACAATGGCGGCGCAGTGCCGGGTCGATATAAAAAACGAGATTCATCTGGACGGCGATAAAGTCGAGATCCATCAAGCCAGTGGTGATAAGGCTGTGTTGGAAAAAGACGCACTGCAAATCGATGGTCAGTGGATCGCATTGAGTCCGGAGCAGAAGGCGGCGATCAACCGTTACCGCGAAAGCATGAGTGCTTACCTGCCAAAAGCTCAGCAACTGGCGAGTGAGGGCATGGAGCTGGCCAACAGCATCATCGATGATATTGCGGTCAGTCTGGATGCGCCCAATTCATTTGATAACGTCAAAGCGTCGATGCAGCGCTTTTTTGCCGATGTACAGGCGCGGTACTACAAAGACGGTGATTTGATCATTCCGGCGGAAACGTTTGAGCAAATGAGCGCAGAGTGGGCGCGGGATTTTGAACGTGCGAAGCAAGTCTTTAATGACGAGTTCATTACCAGCGCATTTAATGCCATGTCCGGCAAGATGAAAGAAGACGGTGGGTTGAACCTGACCGAACTGGCGGACAACATGAATGCCCTTAAGGCCAAGGTGGAGTCGAAAGTCAGAGAGCATTCGGCCACGTTGGAGAAGCAGGGACAAGAGTTCTGTGATTCACTGGATGATATGGCCAGTCAGGAACAGTCACTGCATGAAAAAGTTCCCGAGTTAAAGAATTATCAGGTATTCAGCATCTGATAAATATCAGATAAAAGAGCGCCGCATGGCGCTCTTTTTCTTTGTCGAGCGTGTTACTGCGCGTTATTCATCTGCGTCAATTTGTCTCCGACGGGTCCGGAGAAATTGTAACCGTCATGGTGATCCCAGTTGATCGACCAGGTCATGACACCAGCGTAATTCGGGTAGTTGAATGCCGGTGTGAGCGTATCGCACTGGGTGCCTTTTGTCAGGCAGTCGAGCGCATCCAGAATGTTCTGAGTCGGGGCTTGACCCGAGTTCGCAGAGCTTGGACCGGATGGTAAGCCTATGGCGACCTGATCATCACGCAGTGGAGCGAAGAAGCTACCGTCTGCCAGCTCAAAGCCTTCGATCAGCATTTTTGATTGTGCCACCATCATATCGACCGATCCTTCCGGCGCACTGCCCGCCATATACGGATTGGGCAAACCGCCATTGTTGTACAACTGAACATGCAGCAAATCGAGCGTATCACGAACTTGATCGATCACCGGAATGTATGCGCCCCAGATGCCACTGTAAGCGACAAAGCCGCCCTGAACGTATGGGTGCTCTGGCGCCATCGTCAGGTACATATCACCACCGATGTTCTGCTCAATCTGCAACAGCGCACGACCCAGTCGGGCCTGAATCTGAGAGCCATGAACCAGATTTGAGCCACTTTCCAGATCCACGTCCAGACCATCAAATCCCCACTCTTGAATAATCTGAGTCAGGCTGCTGACAAAATGCGCTTCATCTTCATCGGTATTGAGCGTAATAGTGCCTTCCGCTCCCCCGAGTGACAGGACAAACTTTTTGCCTTTAGCCTGAAGCGCGGCCATCTGCTGCTTGAACTGAGCAGGATTGAGCGCCGGACAACTGCTGTGGATATCTCCTGAGTACAAGTTAAAGTGGACCGTGCCGGTGCTGTTGCGATCATTTTCGGCGAAGGCGATGTCGATAACATCCCAGGCTTCCGACATGTCAGCCAAAGGCATAGGGCAGCCAGCTCCGTTAACGAAGTTATGCCAGTAACCGATCAGTTTGTGTTTTTTCTCGACTTGCGTCACCACTTTGACCGACGCCGCGTCGGACAAACTGTGCTGCCCGCTGTTGTCGATCGCTTCGGCGGCAATGGTGTAGTCGCCGACAGCGCCCGGTGTCCAGCTGTACTGATACGGCGCACTGGTGTCGGTGCCTACGACAGCGCCGTTGACGACAAAGTCCACCTGACGGATGCTGCCTGTCAGTGATGTGGCATCGGCACTTAAGGTGGTGGCTTTACCTAACGCCAGGTTCTGGCCAGAAGCGGGAGAGGTCAGCGCGACCACTAAATCCTGATCGCTGACGGTCACTGTGACGCTGCTTTCTGCGCGGTTACCTTCATTGTCGGTCGCCACTGCTTTGAGCGTGTTGGAGCCTAATGTTGTCGCCGACCAGCCGGTACGATAAGGCGGCTGAGCCAGACTACCCAATGACTGGCTGTTGGCAAAAAACTCGACCTTGCTAATGCTGCCGTCACTGTCGCTGGCGTCAGCATTGAGCGTGACGTTGCTGCCGGCGAGAAAAACCTGACCTTGGGCCGGGCTGGTTAATGTCACGCTCGGCGGCGCGGAGCAGGCGCCTTGAGCACTCCAGGCTTCTTGCCAGTATTCACCTTTGCCCGGTTCATACGCCCACGCAGAAGACGATGAGCACCAGCCAGCAATGTCACAGCGGTATTTTTGATTGCTGTTCTGTACCAGTTCACCGGCAGAGTAACTGGTGCCTGCGCTGTATAACGGCAGACCGGCGCAGCCACCGTTTCCGGCACCGGCGATGGTGAGGTTGACACTTTTGCTGCTGGTGGATTGTTGATCATTGTCCGTCACACGGGCGCTGAAGGTGTGTTCTCCCGCCTGAGCTGCCCAGTGGTATTGGTAAGGTGGTGAGGTCACGGTCGCAACGGGCACGCCATCGATCAGGAACGTGACATCAATGATGCTGCCGTCACTGTCACTGGCCTCGGCACTGAGAGTCAGTGAGCTGCCTTCGTTGACGGATTCGCTGCCGCTAGGGCTGGTCAGTGAGATTGTCGGCGGGATCAGGTCTCCAGACGGCGTCACTTGGATGGTGGTGCTTTGCGTCGTTGTGGCACCCTGATTGTCAGTAGCGACAATTGTCACCTGTTGAGCGCCCAGGGTGGCTGTCCAGCTCGTCTGATACGGCGCTTGAGTGACGGTGGCGACGGTCTGACCGTCAATTTGAAAATCGACCTGACTGATACTGCCGTCGCTGTCTTCGGCACTGGCTTGCAGCGTGATAGTACTGCCTTGTGGAATTTGCGCGTTATTGACCGGGGAGGTGAGCGACACTTGCGGGGCCTGATTATCACTCTGATCACATGGCCCCAGAGCTTGCCACTCCTGCCAGTCACCAGAGTGGGCCAGCGGATCATCCCCGGCAGTCCAGTAGTTGGCGCGAAACGCCTGAGCGGATCTCTGTACTTCGTCGCCCGATGTATAAGTGCTTTGTGAGTCCCATTCCGCCAACGGATCGCACTGGTAGGCCAGCGCAGGGGCGCTGAGCCCAATCGCTGTCAGGATAGCCGTCCTGAGTAGAGGTGAACGCATCGTTTTCTCCTTATCTGTTTCGAGGTTCAAGACCTTTAACTAATAAGTCAGAAAGCGACCGTGTCATTGTAATACTATGATAAATTTATAAATTCTCGCCTGATCTCACGAGTATTGTCTGTTTGATATGCAAGTTGCAGTGCGGCTTCGGCGCACTTCACGAAATCATATTGATGGCTGATACCCGGGGTATCACCTCTGTGTATTGATAATTTTACAGTTTGAGAACAAAGCAATTGCCCTGAGTCCGGTCAAATGCTGAGCAATGAGCTTGTGAACGAAGCGTGAGTACCATATTGTACTAGTCAGCTAGTTTATTGGTACGTGTGAGTAGTATGGCACCTCAACAATCTTCTTCCGCTCCGCGTGAACATTTTGGTTCGCGGATGGGCTTTATTCTTGCAGCGGCGGGTGCGGCTGTCGGGCTTGGTAATATCTGGGGGTTTCCCACGCAGGCCGCCAGCAATGGTGGTGGCGCCTTTCTGCTGGTGTACCTGGTTCTGATCCTCATTGTGGCGTTTCCGATGCTGGTCGTTGAGATGGCAATAGGCCGCTCTGGCCAGGCGAACCCGGTCGACAGCATGCGTTCGCTGACGTCGAATCCGCTGGGTAAGAAGCTGGGGGGATTGGTCGGCTGGATTGGCCTCAGTGTTCCGAGCGCTGTGCTGGCGTTTTACAGTATCGTCGGTGGCTGGTTGATCTGTTTCATGTTGGGCGCGGTGACGGACATTTTGGGGCTGGACACCCTCACGGCTTGGTTGAAGGGCTTCAGTATTGAGCGCAACCTGTTTGGTACTATCACGTTTTATGTGCTGACTATACTGATTGTTCAGGGCGGAGTGAAGCAAGGCATTGAGAAATGGTCCACACGCCTGATGCCGGCTCTGTTTGTCCTGTTTGCGGTTCTGTTTGTCTACATCATGACCCAAAGCGGCGCAATGGAAGGTCTGCAGCATTATCTGCTGCCTGACTTTAACAAGATCTGGGACCGGAAGCTGATTCTGGCTGCCATGGGACAAGGATTTTTTTCGTTGACCATCGGCGGTTGTTCGATGCTGATTTATGGTTCTTATCTGAGTAAAAAAGAGAACTTGCCTAAGATGGCCATGAACGTCACTCTGGTGGACACCGCAGTGGCATTTATTGCCGGATTGGTGGTGATGCCTGCGATGTTTGTCGCGATGAACAAAGGTGTGCAGATCTATGCTGAAGATGGCTCACTGCTCAGTTCAGACACCTTGGTTTTCACGGTGTTGCCGCTGATGTTCGACAGTTTGGGCTTGCTGGGACAAGTTTTCTCCGTGGTGTTTTTTGTGTTACTGACGATAGCCGCGTTGACCTCATCCATTTCGATGCTGGAGTGTCCGGTCGCGTTGGTCAGTGAACGCTTTAATACCAAGCGCAGCGCCACCAGTTGGGTACTTGGGGGACTGATTGCCTTGTTCAGTACGGTGATCGTGTATCACTTTGCAGAGCTGTTCGGCCTGGTAGCGACCGTTGCCACGCAATACCTGCAGCCGATGGCCGCGTTGCTGTTCTGTTTATTTGGTGGTTGGGTCTGGAGCCGCAATGCTAAGGTCAAGGAACTGGAGCAGGGCTATCCGGAGTTTACGCAGGGCTGGTTTGGTAAGTTGTGGCCCGTGTACGTGAAATTCGTTTGTCCACTGCTGGTGGCGACGGTTATCTGGGCTTCGTTTGGTTAATAGCGAGATTACGCCCCCAAAAAAGCCCGCACGAGATTGCGGGCTTTTTTAGCTTAAGAGGCCGAGTTGGGCGGCGTCATTTGACCGGTGGTCAAAGGCTCAGCATCAAGCTCCACCACTTCACCGATAAACTCACCTACGGCTTGTTCGACTTCTTCGTCGTCTTCTGTGAAGTACGCCAGGTGGAAAATCGCGTCTCCTTCATTGACCAGAGGCAAGGTTTGCTGACCGATGACCACACCGCCTTTATTGGCTTTCAGGACGATTTCATCATGCCCCAGCGGCGCACTGATGTAAGCTAGGATCTGACCACGTTCAACCCGTTCGCCTAAGGTGACCAGTGTACGCAAAATGCCGTCGCTTTCGGCCCGCAACCAACTGGTTGACTTGGCAATCACCGGGGTGGGCAGCTTTTTACGGCTTGCTCTGAGCATGCCGATGGTCTGCATGACCCGTTGAATACCAATGAAACCGGCATTAATGCAGATCGGTTCAAAACGCAGCGCTTCGCCTGCTTCATAAGTCAGCACCGGGATGCCTTGCAGTTCGGCTTCACTGCGCAACGAGCCGTTACGCAGTGGCGCATCGACAATCACCGGCGTGGCGAACGCCTTGGCGATACGCATGGTCTCCGGGTTGCTCAGGTCGGCACGGATCTGCGGCAGGTTAGTGCGGTGGATCGCGCCGGTATGCAGATCAATGATGTAATCACAGCGCTCAGCCACCTGAGAATAAAACGTATGCGCCATACGTGAGGCCAATGAGCCTTTGTTGCTGCCCGGAAAGCAGCGGTTGAGATCGCGGCGGTCCGGCAGATAACGTGACTTATGGATGAAACCAAACACATTCACGATCGGCACGGCGATGAGCGTGCCTTTCAGTTTGGTGGCGTCAATGGTGTTGATCAACTGACGTACGATTTCTACGCCATTGAGTTCGTCGCCATGTATGGCGGCATTGACCATCAGGACCGGGCCGCTAAAACGGCCATTGATCACTTCTACCGGTATGGACAATGGGGAGTGGGTATACAGCTTGGCCGCTTCCAGTTCGAACGCTTTGCGTTCGCCCGGAAGAATGGTTTCGCCTTGAAATTCAAATACGTTATTGCGCTTAGCCTTTGCCACGAGTTCTTGTCCTTCTGCTTGCTGCATTTTTCTCGATGAACTCAACAATCATACCAGCGATGTCTTTTCCGGTGGCTTTTTCGATACCTTCGAGACCCGGTGAAGAGTTCACTTCCATGACCAGTGGCCCGCGTTCTGAACGCAGCAGATCGACACCAGCCACATTCAGCCCCATGATCTTCGCAGCTTCGACTGCAGTGCGTCGTTCAGTTGGCGTGATTTTGACCAGCGATGCGCTGCCGCCACGGTGCAGATTCGAGCGGAACTCGCCCTCTGCGCCTTGACGTTTCATCGCTGCAATCACTTTATCACCAAGCACAAAGCAGCGTATATCGGCACCGCCCGCTTCTTTGATGTATTCCTGCACCATAATGTTGGCTTTCAGGCCCAAAAAGGCTTCGACCACACTCTCGGCCGCTTTACGGGTTTCCGCCAGTACCACGCCGATGCCTTGCGTACCTTCCAGCAGTTTGATCACGACAGGCGCACCGCCGACCATGTCGAGCAAGTCTTTAACGTCATCCGGTTTACTGGCAAAGCCAGTGATTGGCATGCCAATCCCTTTGCGTGACAGCAGCTGCATTGAGCGCAGTTTGTCTCGGGAACGCGTGATGGCAACCGATTCGTTTACCGGGTAAACGCCCATCATTTCAAACTGACGCAATACGGCTGCGCCATAGAAGGTTACCGAGGCACCGATACGGGGAATGATCGCGTTGAAACCGGACAACTCTTCCCCTTTAAAGTGGATCTCCGGTTTGTCCGAATTGATATTCATGTAACAACGCAACGCGTCGATGACCTTAACTTCGTGTCCTCGTTCTTTACAGGCCTCGATCAGGCGTCGGGTTGAGTAAAGGCGAGCATTACGTGACAGAATACCAATTTTCATTGTGGTAGCTCCTCAAATGGGATTAAAAACGATTGTACCGGATCAACAATGATACGATTGTGCATGGCGGTACGGCCCAGCAACATGCGAAACGCCATGTTTTCACGGTTAGTCAGAGTAATTTCGATTGGCCAGGTTTCTCCGCCCAGGCTCATGACGGTTTGAATAACGTAGCGCTTTTCTTCATGTCCGCCGGAGTCGCGTACCACGCGCTCGTCGATGACTTTGGCTTCGCAAATCACCTCTTCGTGCGCGTCGTGCTGTTTCGGATGAAGCCAGAAGCGCACCCACGTGGTGTTGTCCTGAATAAAGCTTTCGACTTTAAATGCGTGCAAGCAAGATGTTCTGGCGCCAGTATCAATTTTGGCGTTAATTTGATTAATACCAAGCTCCGGCAGGCTGAGCGTTTCACGCCAACCAACGAGTAGTTTTTCTTTCATCGCAGTAACAATCATTGTCAGAGAGAATTTCAGATATCATCCGGGATGGAGACATCCACGACATTACACGGGGTAATCGCTTGAAGAGGACAAGATGGTTTGTCCATAGGCGCTTCAAGGGGGCGGACTGTAACAACCAGTTACAGCTGTGACTAACGAAAATAAGTGACCGTGACGATAAAAAATATTTATCCTTTCAGCGGTCGGGGGCGGCGTGTGAATATCGACGGAATACACCATATTTATCAGTTTGCTATAACACATAACATATTGTATCAAGTATGGTTTTACGCAAAGCTGCCGTTAAAGTTATTTACTTCAAACTATAGTCTAGGTGGGCGCGATTACAACCTGATTGGATGGGAGTTTGTGAGAAAAAAGCCGGCAGAGAGCCGGCTCTCTATTAGGGGATTAGGCTTTTTCCGGAATGTTTTCCAACAGCGCAACCATTTGTTCCCAGTACAGGGCTACGGTGTCGATCTTGACTTTTTCGTCCGGTGAGTGTGGGAACTTGATGGTTGGCCCGAATGACACCATGTCCATGTTCGGATACGGCTCTTTGAACAAACCACATTCCAGGCCGGCATGAATCACCATAATGTTCGGTTTGTGGCCGTAGATGCCTTCGTACATGTCGCGGAAAATTGCCATGATTTGTGAGTCAGCATCTGGTTTCCAACCTGGGTAGGCGCCAGAAAAAACGATTTCAGCCCCAGCCAGTTCAGCAACCGAAGACAACATGCTTTCAACCTGATGGCGTCCTGAATCAATCAGCGAGCGAACCAGACACAGCACACTGATGCTGCTGGCTTGTGTAGTCACGACACCGACATTCAAAGAGGTTTCCACTACCCCTTCGATCTCATCACTCATGCGGATCACCCCATTCGGGCAAGCATTGAGCGCGGCAATAATGCGTTGCTGATCTTGGCGGGACAGAGACGTCTGATCGGTGGTGACGGGAACATTAAAAGTAACAATGCCGGTTTCAATTTTACCCAGCTCGGTTTGTATCAGGGCTGTGTAGTGATCGAACAGCTTAGCCAGTCGACTTTCGTTATCTGCTGGCACGGCGATGGTCACGAAAGCTTCACGGGGAATGGCGTTGCGTAAACTACCACCACGAAATTCGATCAGGCGCAGGTCCAGCTCTTGGGCGTGGCCGGCCAGAAAACGTGCCAGCAGTTTATTGGCGTTTCCGCGACCAGTATGAATGTCGCAACCTGAGTGACCACCTTTCAATCCTTTTAGGGTCAACTGACGGGTGGTGTAACCGGCGGGCAGTGCTTCGCGTTCAATCGTAAACGTCATTTCACCGTCAATACCGCCAGCGCAGCCCATGTACACTTCGCCTTCCTGCTCGGAATCGGTATTGAGCAGTATTTCCCCTTCCAGCCAACCGGCTTCGAGACCAAATGCTCCGGTCATACCGGCTTCTTCATCGATGGTCAGTAAGACTTCCAGCGGACCGTGCTTAAGATCCTTTGCAGCCAGTACTGCGAGACAGGAAGCCATACCAATGCCGTTGTCAGCCCCTAACGTGGTGCCTTTGGCGGTGACCCATTCGCCATCAATGTAGGGTTGAATCGAATCCTGAGCAAAATCATGTTCCGTGTCTTCGTTTTTCTGCGGCACCATATCGATGTGTGCCTGCAAAATCACACCCTTTCGATTTTCCATGCCCGCGGTCGCTGGTTTCTTAATAAACACATTGCCCGTTGGGTCGCGACGTACGTCCAGGCCCTGGTTGGTTGCCCAATCAACAATGTATTGCGCCAGCGTTTCTTCATGTTTGGAAGGGTGAGGAATAGAACAGATCTTATCGAAAAACTGCCAAAGCAGGGCAGGTGACAAGTTACTGATTTCAGAATGGAATTCAGACACGGATGACTCCTTAAGGTGTGAATGTCCAGATCTTATGTTGGATAAGGCTCGATACGACAGAGCAAATCACTGGATCTGGTGAGCGAGACTGAGGCGACAGCATACCACTGTCTTTAAATAGCGAGTAGTCACTCAAGCCAGGAAATCGCTCGCGGTGGTCACATTTCTGGCGTTCATTATTACTGACATCATAATGTCATATGCTTTTGG
>NZ_WXWP01000182.1:0-23596 GCF_009904765.1 Vibrio sp. V39_P1S14PM300 | reverse complement strand
GAGGCGGTGTTCACTCTGGTGATGCGCCCGGACGGCACTTACACCTTTACCCTGGAAGGGCCGATTGACCATGCGCCGGGCAGTGACAGCCTGACGCTGGACTTCCCGATCGTCGTGACGGATTTCGATGGCGACAGCGATACCATGACGTTACCTGTGACTATTGCGGACGATAAACCGTCGATTAATGCAATTGAATCGGGATCTGTGGATGAAGACGATTTGGTGGGTGGTTCTGACGGTAGCGATCCGACCAAAATTGGTGGCGCGTTTGATGTGACGGCCGGTGCGGATGGTGTCGACAGCTATCAGGTGGCTGATCTGTCTGAAGCGGTCAAAGATTTGCAATCGAATGGCCAGGACGTTGAGCTGATTGAAGTGAGCAGCAGCAATGGCGTAACGGTCTACCATGCGGTGACAACGGGTAGCAATGAGGTTGTGTTTGAGCTGGTCTTCGATGCCAACACCAATCGTTATGAGTTTGAGTTGTTGCAACCGATTGATCACCCTGATGCCAATGGTGAAAACGAATGGGTACTGACCATTCCGGTTACAGCAACAGATAAAGACGGCGATGTCTCCGATCCGGCAGAGTTGAAGATCACCATTGTGGATGATGTGCCATCGAACATTACGTCGAAGCCACTGGAAGTAGACGAAGACGATTTGCCAGGCGGCTCTGAGCTCAACAAAGACTCATTGGTTGCCAGTGGTGAGTTTACGACCGAAGAAGGTGCCGATACGGTGGTTTCTTACCAGATTGATCTGACTCAGGACGTACTCAATGGCATGACGTCGGGCGGTGAGTTGCTGGAGTTGAAACAAGTCAGCTCGACGGGTAATAACTTTGTTTATGACGCGGTGAAACCCGATGGTACGGTGATCTTTACCCTCAAACTCAATGCGGACGGCAGCTACTCACTCGAACTGAAAGGTCCGGTGGACCACTCAGCACAGGGTGAAGACAAGTTGCTGGTGGAACTGCCGATCATTGCCACTGACCGGGATGGCGACACCACTACAGGTCAGTTGGATATGACCATCGTTGATGATGTACCAACGCTGTACGACAACTCGATTTCCCGAGTGGAAGGCCAGGGTGGGAAAACAGTTCAAATGTTTAAAGATCCGGTTGAAGGGGATCTGGACTACGGCTCAGACGGCAGTGAAATCACCTCCTTCACGGCCGCGGAAGCCGATGTGTACTTTGTTGATGGCAATGGCGTGAAGCACGATGTTGTTGAGCTAAACGGCAGCAACGTTACCGTCGACGTCTACAAAACCGTTAATGGTGTTGAAACACAGGTCGGCACCTTGGTGGTGCGTACGGACGGTCGTATTACCTTCAATCCGGTTGAGAATCTGGATCACTCGCAGACTGACTCGATCGATTTTACGGTACAGGTTACCGCAACTGATGGCGATCAGGACACCACCACCGCAGATCTGGATATCAGTATTAAAGATCAGAATGCGACCATTGAATCGTCTTCGGTGAGCACGTTCGAAGATTCAGGACGTGATGGCACGATTGGGGCTCTTGATTCGGCCAACATTCAGGACAACCTGGATACTCTGGATCAGTCGCCAGCGAAAGTGAACTTGTCTGTTGATTTGCATGACCTCGACCGAGATGAATCCATCGGTCAGATCACCATCAAGAATGCCGATCAGATCCATGGCACGTTCTACTACAAAGACGCCAGCGGCGTGCTGCACGAACTGACCAAAGTGGGCAACACCTATGTGTTCAATGCGGATGATGTTGAGCAGTCAATGAACGGCACGGTAGCCACACTCGATAATCTCTATTTTGTACCGGACCGCAACTACGCCTCGAACGAGGGTGGTTTTGATGTGAACTTGACGGTGCAGATTCTGAATGAAGGTCAGGCGGACCATAATGTCAACGGCAAGCTGCACATCGACGTACAGAGTGTGGCGGACATTGCGACCTGGACCAGCGACAGTGACTTCCACTATGAAGTGGACGAAGACGCAGACAATGTTGCGCTCAACATTCAGGCCGAAACTCAGGACACCAGTAATCCGGAAGCGATTGTCTACGAGCTGAAGTTTGTAGAAGGCGGCGACAACGCTACGCTGGTTTACTCGGATGGTTCACCGATCCCGCAGCAGGCCGACGGCACTTATTTGGTCGACGCCAGCCGTATCGGTCAGGTTCAGGTTGACCCGGCAGACAATTTCTCCGGTCAGATCAAGCTCGATGTTACGGCGATCACCACTGAAAGCGAAAATGCAGTCAGCGGTAAAGAGTCGGCACGGTCGGAGACGGAACAGATTGTGATTGATGTGGCGCCTGTTGCCGATAAAGGCAGCTTCAGTGTCAATCGCATCAGTATCTTTGAGGACAATGCATCGCATCAGGATGCGGTTGATCCAACCACGGAACACGATCCCTTGCTTCTTAGCGAAGTTATTACCATGACCGCGTCGCCGGATGGCGATGGCTCAGAAAGCATGTTTGTACGTATTTCGGATTTTACTCTTGATGGCGTTACCATGATTTGGCTGGGTGATCCGGCAGATAATCCGATTCAGGAAGTCTTTGATGATCAGGGCAACCTGCTGTACTACGAAGTACCGGAAGCGTACCTGGATCAGGTTGAAGTGCTGCCGCCGCTCAATAGTAACGAAGACTTTTCGTTCAAAGTGGAAGGTATTGTCAAAGACACGGCCGACCTCTCGACCGGTACGGTGGTGGATGAAACCTCGTTGGGCTCGAAAACCGTTAATGTTGCAGTCAAAGGTGTGGCGGACATGCCGGACGTCAACGTGTCTGATGACGGCCCGACGCAATGGGAATCCATTGATGTAGGCGGCGTAAAAGGCGTTCAGACCACGATTGAAGAGAACTCCGAAGCGTACATCAATTTCACCTTCGTTTCTGGTGAAGCGGCCGATACACCGCAGGATCACTCCGAAACGCTGTCGGTTGTCCTGTCCAACATCCCGGCGGGGGTGGAGATTTACGACAGCAACGGTCAGAACGTCAACTTGACGTTTGTCGGGTACGATGTGAACGGCGAACCTATGTATGAAGCCAATATCACCGGAGCCAATTTTGATTCCGGCATCGTGGTGCGCCCGACGCATTCATCAACCGAGAACATCAACATCACCGCCACCGTGGTGGTTACCGAAAACGACGGTCACACGCGCGAAGTGGAGACTCAGGTGGTGATCAAAGTCAAGCCTGTGATTGATGCGCAGGACGGCTACGTGGTTGGCTCAGAAGGTGACGAAGACACGCGCATTAATATTGACTGGCAGCCGACGCAGACTCAGAGCCCGGACAGTGATGAGTTCTTCACGCATCTTGAGATCGATGGCTTCCCGGCAGGCAGTACCGTGTTTGTCGATGGGCAGCCAGTGGCACTGACCGCCGACGGAAAATTGATTCTAGAGCCAAATCCAGGGGAAAGTGAGCAGGATTTCTCTGCACGCATTACTCAACATGGCTATATTCAGGTTCAGCTGGAAGAAGACTCCAGTAAGGACTTTACGCTCAACACCTCGGTTAACGTGAAAGAGATTGACCACGAATACGTGGACGCCGGAAATCCGGGTGAAGGTATTGTCGAAAAAACCATTAGTGGCAGCGTCAATGTGACCGTGAACCCGATTGTTGAGCCGGAAAATAACACGGGCAATGATGCGACGGATGAAAAACTGGTGTTGACCCAGCCAGACGGCATGGTGATTCACACTGTGCAATCTGACGACAAAGGCAGCATCAGCTTTACCATCAATGATTCTGATGGCGGTGAGGCCGGAGCCAATATCATCAAGTACCAGGAGTTTGATCTGTCTTCCGATGAAGTGGTCACACAACTGGTGGTGCAATTTGATATTACCGATCCTGATGTGCTCAGCCAGCTATTGATCACTGGTGCGGTAAACGAAGGCAATGGACGCTGGGTCATTACCGATGAAGCGAACTTCTCAATCAAGGCGCCAGCCGGACTGGATTTAACGCCAAATGATTCCAGTGACAATAACCCAACCAGCAAAATTGGTATCACGATCTCTGCCCAGGTAAAAGACTTGGGTGAAGACTCGGTGGAAAAAGATTCCACGGAGGTCCGTGAGATGCATGTTGAACTGGAGTTCCCGACTGAATTGACACCCGTGGACAGCATCGCAGCTGACATTGTCTATGACGGCAACGGCATCGTGTCCGGGAGTGAAGACAACGAAATCGATCTCGGGGATCAGTTAGGGTCGATGATATCTGTCAGCAACCACGATGATGTGGTCGATGAGCTGACCATTGTGATTGATGTCGACGATCTGCCAGCAGGTAGCTACATTAGTTCTACGGATGTCGACTTTATTAACGGTAAGTACGTGTTCAAAGCCGGGGTCGACGCTGATGGTAACATTACCGGCCTGGATGGCTTAGTACTGCATTTACCCGAAGATTACTCTGGTGACTTTAAACTACCGGTTCAGTTTGTTACCACAGATCAAGAGTCAGGTGATGAGAAATACGTCGTCGAAGAGATTCCGGTGCAGGTTTATCCGCTGGCGGATGTACCGGATGCTGGCGATCAGCCGCTGGATACTAGCCTGGTGCCTGATTTCAGCGTCAACATCAAAGGTACCCTGGGCCTGGATGGAAACAAACAACCGACAGACTTGGACAACGACACTCCGACCAATGATGGTGTGGGGTACGAAGATGGCATTATCCAACTGGACTTCTCGGCTGATTTTGCCGATCAATCGACCAGTCTGACGGATGGCGGTGTCGAGAAACTGACCGAGATCACGCTGACCATTCCAGACAGTGCCATGGGTGAATTCGTTGATGCAGATGGTAATAGTCTGGGCACGACGTTGACCTTCAGCGAAGCCGAGATCGACGCTGGCGCTCTGGACAATGTATTGTTTAAACCCGGTCCGAACTATCCGACGGGCAATGGCCAGAATACCGTGACGATCGAGATCAGCGGTAAGATCACAGACAGTGTCACGTTCGACGACACCACAGGTGAGACGCACAGCGATACCAAAGAGTTTGACAGCAGTGTTTCATTTGAAGTCACGCCAGTGGTGGATGACATCATCATTTCTGGTATGGATCCTGATCAACCGTTCGAAGTAGTAGGCGACGAAGACAGCTGGATTTCGCTTAACGATGGGGCTTCTGGTCTGACGGTGACACTGACCGATACCGATGGTTCGGAAGAATTTGTGTCGATGAAGCTGACCGGTGTACCGACCGATTTTGTCATCCAGTCAAATTCTCCCGATTTTGTGGTGAAGAACAATGGCAATGGTGAGTGGAGCATCCAGCTTAAGAATCCGGATCAAAACTCGATTAACCTGAGTGCGATTGAGATCAAACCGCCGAAAAACTTCAGTGGTGAGGTTGAACTTGGCCTAACGGTGTTTACTCAGGAAGAGTTATTGGGTGTTCCGACTGAACATACGGGCAGCTTCAAAGTTACGGTGAATCCGATCGGTGACATTGTGGATGTGGAACCGGATACCAATGTGTCAGGCCGTGAAGGTGAGAATATCGAAATCGATATCAAAGCGTCGGTAACGGACAATCAGGACTCGATTGGCGACAGTGGTAATGTCACCGAAAACAATCCGGAAACGCTGCGTCTGGAGATTTCCGGAGTGCCGGATGGCGCCTCTATTTCGCTGCCGGATGGCACATTGGGTGTCAATATGGGCGGTGGCGTTTGGGTACTGGAAGTCGATGCGCAGAGCCTGGATAGCATTATTTTCAATTCCGGTGATGCGAACAGCAACAACTGGGCCGAGTCGCTGCATATTAAAGTGCAGTCGGTTGATACCGGCCTGGATGGGTCACAGAACCTGGGGCCTGCACAGGAGTTCGATGTCAACGTGAAAGTCGATGCGGTCAACGATCAGCCAGTGTTTAACGACATTACGGATGTTGAGATGACGGAAGACTCGACCATCCTTCTCAAGGACTTCACGATTGCTGACGTGGATGCCGAGCTGGATGATCCGAATGCGGAGTACGTCTTAACCCTGAGTGTTGACAGCGGCATTCTCAATCTGGATCCGGCGTTCCTTGGAAATCTGACCGTTAACGGTGACGGCACAGCATCAATTGAAATTCGTGGTACGGTCGATGAGATCAACAGCGCGCTGACTGGCGGACTGGTGATCTTCCAGCCGGAGCCGGACTTCAATGGTGAAGTGAATGTATCGATGACAGTGGATGACCAGGGCAATGAAGGTGTGGTTATTCCCGGTGATGATTCAACCTCAAGCACCAACAGCGGCGGTTTTGTGATTACGGTGACGGAAGTGAACGATGCGCCAGAAACGTCATTGGTGTCGTTACCGGATGTGCTGGAAGATGGTGGCCCGGTGGTGATTACTTCCGACCAGTTGCTGGCCAATGCTACGGATGTAGAGAATGACAACCTGACGGTCAGTAATGTTCAGGTGAGCGATCCGGCGATGGGCACCGTTGTGTTTGACGCGGCGAGCGGTCACTGGGTATTCACTCCAGCTCAGGACTTCTATGGGACGGTGAGCTTCACGTACGACATTACCGATGACGGCACCACCAACGGTGTTGCAGATCCGCAAACGGTAGCTGGCAGCGCACAGATTGACGTCCTGGCAACCAATGATGCGCCGGTGATCGATGGCAGCGCGGTAACCAGCTCGATCATGGAAGACAGCGCGCAGAAAATCAGCGGGATCAGTGTTAGCGATGTGGACTACGATGCGGCTCATGTCAACGACGTGATTACCGTGACGCTGAGTATCTCGGACGGCGATCTGGACGTGGTGTTGCCGGCCGGCAGTGGTGTGACTCAGGGCTCTGGTTTGCCTGGTCAGGTGATCCTGATGGGAACGCTGGATGACATCAATGCAGTGCTGTCTTCGAATGACCCGGCCAGTGGTGTGTTTGTCGATGCCAGCGAAGTTGCTTCGGATCAGATTGCACTGACAGTCAGAGCGGACGACAACGGTGTTTATTCACAAGTCGGCGAAGGTGCGCTGAGCGATGAGCAGACCTTTGATATTGATGTGCAGCGCGTGGCCGATACGCCAATCCTGAACATTGATCCGAATTTCAACTACGTCAAGCAGATCACCGCCAGCCAGAGCGTTAGTGCTCAGGGACTGGCATTGGTCGGCATTATGGCGGCATTGACCGATTTGGATGAAGTGCTGACGTTACAACTGAGCAATGTCCCGGCAGATGCCACGATCTCGAGCGCGGCGATCAGTTCCGGTATCAGTTTCGACGGAACGCATTGGATCGTACCAGCTGACGAAATTGATTCGCTGACCATTACTGGTGCGGGTCAAGGGATACACGATATCAGCGTGACGGCAATTTCGACCGAGAGCAACAATGATACGGCGGAGTCGGCACCTATCCATATCCAGTTAGAGGTGACCGGGGATGGCACAGATATCGATAAATCCGCAGCAACCGAAGACAGTTGGTTGGCGGGGGATGACTCCGGTATTCATCTGACGGCGGGCGACGGCAACGACCTGATTGAAGGCGGAGCCGGTAACGATACTCTGGTGGGGGGGGACGGCGATGACGTTTTGATCGGTGGTTTGGGATCGGACATTCTGACTGGCGGTGCCGGCAGCGATATTTTCCGCTGGACCGAAGACAGTGTGGATGGCGGTGTGACCGATACCATCACGGATTTCAGCATTGCTGAAGGAGACAGTATCGACCTGCGCGATGTGATTTCCGATCTCAAGACGGTGCCGATGGATCAACTGTTGTCTGCGCTGTCGGATCAGATCGATGCGAGCTGGGATCAGTCGACCAACAATGTGTCACTGGAGATCACAACGGATAATGACGTGACGCAGACGATTGTGGTGGAAGATCTGGGTTCTCAGCTGGACTTCTCCAACATGAGCTCGACACAGATAGTGGATACCTTGTTGCAGAACAACATCATCCAACACGATATGTAACCCCGCTAAACGCCGCTCTTCAGAGCGGCGTTTTTCTTTGTCTGGCATGAGACTGCCGGCGGGCTGCTATAGTGTTAAGCAGCAGCTCAAGTACATTTCAGGTGAGGACTCAACATGAACCCCAGGCTTGGTGCGTTATTGGTATTGGTTCTGCTGGCCGGATGCGGAACGCAATTTGTGTACAACAACATGGATTGGTTTGTTATCGATTACGTGGAAGATTACGTTGACCTGACCGATGAGCAGGAGACAGTGATCATACAGCGCGTTGATTTGTGGAAGGACTGGCTCAAACAAGAAGAGCTGCCTACGTACAAGGTGCATTTGCAACGGCTGGAGACGATGGAGCCTAGTCAGTTCACTCTCGCACAGCTTGAACGAGAAGAGCAGAGCTTTCAGCAGCATACTCAACGTTTGATCTCCCGCGCAGCGCCGGATGTGTACGCGCTGACTCGTCAGCTCAGTGATGAACAAGTGAATGAATTTATAGACAATCTGACTGACAAACAGGAAGCCTTTCGTCGCAAGCGCGAATCGCGCAGCGACAAGCAGCACCGAGAGCACTATCAAGAGCGGATCACTGAGCGTCTAGAGCAGTGGCTGGGCAGATTGAATGCTCAACAACATCAGTTGGTCCGCCAGTGGGCAAATGAGGTGGAAATTACCAGCCCAGCGTGGATAGAGCATCAGCGTCAAATGCGCAGTGAACTGCACACTCTGCTTATCCGGCGTGATGATCTCACCTATTTTCAACCCAGATTTAATCGGCTGATGTTCAATTACGACAGCTATTATTCAGATGAGCTGACTCAGAAGATGGCGTTTAATCGCAATGTGGCGCGGAAAAAACTGGTAGCCATAGTGCGTTCGATGAACTCACGTCAGACTCGGTATTTTCGCGATGAACTGAGCGAGTGGCGAGCGGTGTTTGATAAACTGGATAAATGAGGCCGATAAAGACACCGACCTCGACCAAGACTAGCGTTTGGCCAGCCCTTTGCGATTAAGGTAAGGCAGAATGTGTGGCCGCGACTCTCCGGCCAGTTTACTGGTGACCTGTTCGGACCAGGTTTCTGATTTCTGATTGCTGGACCGTTTGCCGTAGTAGTCCAGCATGGTTTGGTCATACGCCTCAATATCGGCGTGATCAAGCGTCTGATACTGATTTTCATGCATGATGACTTTGGCTGGCAGGCGTGGTTTCAGTTCCGGGTTTTGATCCGGATGCCCAAGACACATACCAAACAGCACCGCGGTATGCGCTGGCATACCCAGCAGCTCGTCGACTTCGTTCACACAGTTTCTCAGACCACCGATGTAAACACCGCCAAGCCCCAGAGATTCGGCGGCCAGCAGGCAGTTTTGCGCCATAATCCCCGCATCAATCGCTCCGATCAGCATCAGCTCGGTAAAGTCCGGTTTGACGTCATTGTTCAGTTCAAAATGACGTTGGTAGTCGATACAGAACACCAAAAATTCGGCCGCATTCTCTACGTAGGCCTGATCGCCGGCGAGATGGGCTAATGCTTTACGCTTTTCACTGTCCGTTACCCGAATGACAGAAACGACCTGCAGCATACTCGAAGATGATGCCGCCAGTCCCGACTGAATAATGGTATCCAGATCTGCTTTGCTGATAGGCTCGCCTGTGTACTTGCGAATGGAACGGTGAGAAAGAATGGTATCGATTACAGAATTCATGAACTTGGTTCCGGCATGTGATTGAGTTGTTAGATGACTTTATCCGGAAAAAACCGTGCTGTCGAGATATGTGCTTGTTTTCATTTGCTTAGCGGATTGAGTTACACTATGTGTTCCAGCACAAGGAGGCGGGCATGACCACATTTTATCTGACAGGCGTTTATCGCGGACAAGTGAAACAGAGCTATGGGATGACAACGGCGATGGATAAACAGCCGGTGTCCGAAGAGGTATTTCTGACCACCACGGGAATTGAAGGGGATGAATGTGCCGAAACCCGTTTCCACGGCGGCAGTGAACGTGCACTGCATCAGTATCCTTCCGAGCATTATGCGTACTGGCAAAGCAAGTATAAGACAGACGACCAGTGGCGAGCACCAGGCATGGGTGAGAACCTCAGCTCTGAGGGAATGACGGAAAAAACGGTCTACATCGGTGATCGCTATCGTTGGGGAGGCGCCATTATTGAAGTCAGCCAGCCACGCTCGCCTTGCTACAAACTGAGTAAACGTTGGGGTGTGGAGCAGTTTTCTGTGGATATGCAGGCCGTCAGTCGGTGTGGCTGGCTGTATCGCGTTATTCAGCCTGGCCGGGTGAGTGTCAACGCACCACTTGAGCTGATCGAACGCCCGGAGAACGCGATGTCTATTCGGCAGGTGTGCGAACTCTACTTTGGTGATCCGCTCAATCCTCAGGGGCTCGAAAAGCTGCTGGCTCAGAGTGCGCTCTCTCACAGCTGGAAAGAGAAAATTCTCAGCCGGATAGAGACAGGTGAGGTTGAAAACTGGAACTTTCGTTTATTAGGACACGCCGGATAAACGGATTTGAACAGGCAGGGGAAACCCTGCTTTTTTATGCGGGTTGCCCAATGTGAGGCGTGCCCTTGTGTCGGTCATGACACTACGTGTATCTTGATGATTCACATCTATTTAACAAGGACGACAGTGAGCATGGAGTGGCTTTTACTGTTTGTGGCCGGTGTGATCGGCGGCATTCTGAATTCAGTCGCAGGAGGGGGCAGTTTCATTACCTTTCCGGCGTTGATGTTTGTTGGAGTACCGCCCATTGCGGCTAACGCAACCAATACTTTTGCTGCATGTGCGGGTTATTTGAGCGGGGCATACGGTTTTCGTCGTGATATCCGCGAAGATCCGCGCGGTTTGCGCCGCACCGTGGTCTTCAGCACGTTCGGGGGCGCGTTAGGGGCATATTTACTGCTTAATACCCCGGAGCAACTGTTTCTGGAAGCGATTCCGTGGTTACTGCTTTTTGCAACGATATTGTTTGTGTGTGGCCGTCAGATCCATCAGTGGGTGACATCGTTGGCGGTTGAGCACAAACACGCGGGCCGCCTGGGAGCGGTGCTGTTGGCATTGTTGTTGGTCGCCGTGTCAGCGTATGGCGGTTTCTTTAATGCTGGTCTCGGTATTATTGTACTGAGTTACTTGTCGCTGGCGGGTTACCAGAACATCAATGTGATGAATGGGCTCAAGTTGCTGGTCTCGTCTTGCGTTGCCCTGATCGCCATCGTGATCTTTGTGTTGGATGGTTCGATTGACTGGCCAAGAGGTATCGTGGTGATGGTCGGTACACTGGTTGGCGGTTACCTGGCTGCCAGAGTTTCACGCAAGATTCCTCAACAGTATGTCCGTGGGTTTGTGACGTTATCGAGTATTGTCATTACCGTGTATTTCTTTTGGGATATTTATTTCCGCTAGCGCCTGTTTCATTGTTGAAACAATTGATTGTCAACATACTCATCACAGGATAGGATTTGCCGTTAAAGAATTTTTAACAATTGCCGATTGTTAGTTAAGTTGCCGGAGTGCAACGATTTTTAGTCACTTTTAAGGATGTAAAGTGTGATGGCCAATCTCTCTTTCAAAAATAAGATTATTGCGCTGATTGTCGCAATAATCACAACCACAATTCTTATTTCTTATCTCAGCGTTAACCATTTTATCAGCGCGTATATTCACCAGTCTGACACCAAAAATATCACGCACAATGTGAATTTGATTGGAGAAAAGCTCAATGATGAACTGGCATCGCGTTTGTCGCTGGCAACCAGCCTTAACTTTAGCATGATGGATATTGCCGATACGGCGGCCAACTCTGGCTTTGCCAAAATTGTTAAGGTGTTCAATGGTTACGCATTTGATGAAACCGGTAATATGGATGAGGCGCAGGGGCAAAAATACGTCGATTTAGCCCAGGCTCAAACCGCTGAACAAGCGATCAGCCCGGTCACAATCGACAATGGGGTGCCCACATTAACTTTCTCGATCAAACGTCCGGATGATTCGGTGGATTTTTTCGTCATGAATCTGGCTGAGCTGGGAGCGATGATCACCACTTTTTCGACTCAGGGCAGTTATGTTGAGCTCACCGCCGGGGAGACAGTGATCTTTTCCAACAAACAAAATGGCCACCTGATCCCAGTGGAACGCACAGTTGAAGTTGGCGGACAGCAGTGGAATCTGACGGGGTACATCGATACCGACAGCATTCAGGCCAACACGGATCAACTGAACTGGAAAATCACGCTGGCTTTAATGCTCAGTGCATTGGTGATCATCGTGTTGAGTGTGGTTTTGCTGCATGTTTCCTTTAAGCCGTTGCTACGTTTGCAAAGTGTGGTGGGGGAACTGTCTCAGGGCCACGGCGATCTCACTCAGCGCTTAACCGTTGAGTCTAAAGACGAAATTGGTCAGATTTCGGATGCCATCAACCGCTTTATCGCAAAGCTGCAAAGCATGTTTGAAGATGTGTCGGCATCGGCTCAGCGTATTGACGTCGCGGTGCAGGATCTCACCTTGCAGTCATCGTCCAATCTGACGACGTTGAACCAACACAACATCGAAACCGAGCAAGCGATCACCGCGATTGAAGAGCTGAGTGCGTCGGCCGGTTCGGTCGAGCAGAGCGCTGATCACGCCGCTCGCCTGACCGATACAACCTCTCAGTATGCGGAGGAGTCTAAACAGACCGTGGGCAGTGCGGTAGACAGTGTCAACCTGTTGGTCAGTCAGGTCAGTTCGATGTCGCAAACCATAGGGACCATGAGTCAGGATACTCAGCAGATCAGCTCGGTGCTTCAGGTTATTGGTGACATCGCAGAACAGACCAATTTGCTGGCGCTCAATGCAGCGATTGAAGCGGCGCGCGCTGGTGAGCAGGGGCGTGGCTTTGCGGTAGTGGCGGATGAAGTTCGTGCGCTCGCGGCACGAACTCAGGACAGTACGTCGCAGATCAACGATATGTTGGCCAAACTGAGATCAACCACCGATACGGTCGTCAACGAGATGGAAACCACACGCAATCGCTGTGAAGAAACCGCGTCACGTACCAATCAGGTGATGGACTCACTCAATACGGTCACCGATTCAGTAACGGACATCAACCAATTGAACGCGCAGATGGCGACTTCAGCACTGGAACAGAAACAGGTGACGGACGAAGTGAGCCGCAACATGGCAGCGATTCAAGAGATCATCCGTCAGCTCAATCAGAATGCATCGGACAGCCGCCTGGTTGGCGAAGAGCTTAGCACTACTTCGGAGTCACTCAGCCGTATCGTCGGGCGTTTTAAAATCCGTTAAATAGAAAAACAGCGCCATCCCAGAGGATGGCGCTGTAGCATTCGTCGGGAGTGCTATTTCATCAACCCGGCTTCTTTGTAATATTTGATCGCACCTGGATGCAGAGGGGCAGACAAACCGTCTTTGATCATCTCTTCTTTTTTCAGATTGGCAAACGCCGGATGCAGTTTTTTGAAATCTTCAAAGTTATCAAACACCGCTTTGACAATCTGATACACCACAGCTTCAGGGACTTTACTTGAGGTGACAAAGGTCGCACCGACACCGAAGGTCATCACGTCATCTGGATTACCGTTATACATACCGCCTGGGACGGACGCAACACGATAGAAGCTGTTGTCTGCCACCAACTTGTCGACATTCGGTCCGGAAACTTCGACAATTTTGCTGTCACAAGAAGTGGTGGCTTCTTTAATCGCGCCACTCGGATGGCCGACGGTGTAAACCATCGCATCAATTTTGTTGTCACACAGCGCTTTAGACTGCTCTGCGGCTTTCAGCTCGGAGACCAGTTTAAAGTCATCGTTGGTCCAGCCATACTGCTTCATCAGGACTTCCATGGTGCCTCGCTGACCAGAACCTGGGTTACCGATGTTCACCCGCTTACCTTTGAGGTCATTAAACGTTTTGATACCGGCATCACTGCGCGCGACGACGGTAAAGGGTTCCGGGTGAATCGAGAAAACCGCGCGCAGATCTTTGAACGGACCCGCATCAGCAAATTCACTGGAGCCGTTGTAGGCATGATATTGCCAGTCAGACTGAACAATCCCCAGATCCAGCTCACCAGAGCGTATGGTATTCAGGTTGTAAATCGAGCCGCCGGTGCTCTCCACTGAACATCGTACCCCGTGCTCGTCGCGGGATTTATTCACCAGGCGACAAATGGCGCCACCGGTCGGGTAATACACCCCCGTCACCCCACCCGTCCCTATGGTGACAAATGTTTCTTCGGCCGAGGCACTGAAAGCGGTACTGACCATCAACGCTGTGGCAGCGGCCGTGATCACTGATTTGATTGATTTCATGATCCTTCCTTATTCCAATGTTCATCCATAATGATGCCAATTCAGCTTACCAACTGCTGGCGCAAACCTTCGGCATCCAGTGTTTGTATGTTAAGTGAGTGCAATATTTGCCGCATCGACGCTACCTGCTCCGCGTTACTGATGGCTGGCTGACCAGACAACGTCAGGTGATTGTTCTCGAACCCCACCCGAACATCGCCCCCCAAAAGGGCACCCGCGGTAAGGCACTGCGCTTCCTGACTGCCAAACGCACATACAGCCCAGCGGCACTTCAATTGTGAGAAGTAGGGGCTGAAAAATGGCAGCAGATCCTGCGGCTCGGATTGCTGATTTTGGTGATACCTACCTAAGACTAGCAAAAGGTGATGTTTTTGCTCAGGAAGTAACCCATTCTGAACCAAGCGCACATACTCGGCGAGCTCTGGCGGGGAGTAGAGGATGTATTGGGAGAGGATATTCTGGCTGGCGACCCAGTGAAAGAAGTCACTGGCTTGAGGAATGTGTTCCTGCGTGGGGATCAGCTCTTTGAGCGCAAATGAGGCGGCTTCTGGCCGTACGGCCCGGATCAGAGCCATTTGTTGCTCGGGCGTGTACTGACCGACCGCTTCCGTGGTGAGCTGGACGATCATGCTGTCACCCACCGCCTGTTTGACCTGCTGATAGACGGCCTGGTTGTCGTTGATGGTCAGCGAATGTGCACCTTGTGGATCGCGAGCGTGTAAGTGGATCATGGCGGCGCCGGCATCGCGGCAGGCGACAGCTTCTGCACGAATTTCACTGACCGAAACGGGGAGCGCTGCATGGTGCTGCTTGGTCTTACGTGCTCCGTTTGGCGCGACAATCATCGCGATGCTATGAGTCATTGCTGGCCCTCCAGCTCATGAAACACCTGACGCAAGGTTAGATAGAGTTTGTCGATCAGTTCATCGATTTCGCTGTCTTCGATGATGAAGGGGGGGGCGAGTAGAATATGGTCGCCACGTCGTCCGTCGATGGTCCCGCCCATCGGATAGATCATCAGGCCGTTGGCCATTGCTTGAGCTTTGATGCGTTTGTGTACCGCCAGCGGTGGAGGAAAAGGCGCTTTGCTGGCTTGATCTGACACCAGTTCAATGCCGATAAACAGCCCTCGACCACGAATATCCCCCACATTGGGCAATTTGCCTACCGTCCAGCGTAGCTTTTCTTTGAGCTGGTACCCTTTTGCCCGGACGTGCTGCAACAGATCATTATCGACAATGCATTTCACAGTAGCCAACGCCGCGGCGCAAGCCATGGGGTGACACATAAAGGTATGCCCGTGCTGGAAAAAACCGCTCCCTTCAGCAATTGCCTGATAAATCGGTTCGGCAACCAGCACGGCACCGATGGGCTGATACCCTGCGCCCAGTCCTTTTGCGATAGTCACCATATCCGGGATGACGTCATCTTGCTCGAAGGCATAGAAAGTCCCGGTTCTTCCCACCCCGCACATTACTTCGTCCAGGATCAGCAACACGTCGTATTGGTCGCAGATTTCGCGGATACGTTGAAAGTAGCCTTTGATCGCCGGCAGAGCGCCTGCCGTCGCACCAACAACCGGCTCAGCGACAAACGCCATGACTTTTTCAGCCCCGACCTCAAGAATGCGTGCTTCCAGCTCATTGGCGACCCGCAGCGCGTACGCCTGTTCGCTTTCATCTTCACGTTGATCCCGGTAGCTGTAACAAGGAGCAATGTGGTGAGCGGGTGTTAACAGCGGGCGAAACTGCTCGCGCCGCCATTCATTGCCTCCGACAGCCAGAGCTCCGAGTGTGTTGCCGTGGTAACTTTGCCGGCGCGCAATAAATTCGCATTTCTCCGGCTGACCTTTTTCCAGAAAATATTGCCGGGCCAGTTTCAATGCGCTTTCCACCGCTTCAGAGCCGCCGCTGACGAAGTAGACACGATTGAGCGGTTCAGGTGCCAGTTGACACAGGAGGGTCGCCAGCTCTTCGGCAGGCTGATTGGTGAAAAAGCCGGTATGGGCAAACGGAATGTGCTCCATTTGTTGGGCGATAGCGCGTTTGACGCTGTGATTGTCATGGCCGAGATTGGAAACCGCCGCGCCGCCACAGGCATCCAGATAGCGCTTGCCTTCAGTATCGAACAGATAGACGCCCCGACCTGAAGCGATCATGGGCAGTGTGGAATGACAGTGACGATGGAATACGTGCGACATGGAAACTTCTCCTGCAAATCCCGCGGTGTTATTAGCAGAATAGTCGATAGTTTCACCTGCGTAGCCGCAGAACGTAAAAAGCGGCAGCAAATCACTGTGCGGCCGCATTGAGTACCTTAACCCGCTTAGCGTTGTGGGCAGGCCTGTGGAAGGCTCCGTTTGTCCAGAGCACCGCTCAGACGGGTCATCAGCAGGGCGATAAGTACGATCAGCGCACCAATCCAGGGAGTATCCATCAAGTCGGCGTGTTCTACGATCAGGCCACCTCCCCAGGCGCCCAGCGCGATACCGACATTGAAGGCCGCGATATTCAGGCCAGACGCCACATCCACGGCATCCGGGGTATAACGCTCTGCCAGTTTGACCACGTAGACCTGCAAGCCTGGTACGTTACCAAAGGCGAATGCCCCCCAGATTAAGATGGTGATGATCGCACCAAATGGTGAGTGCGCGCTGAATGTCAGTGCCAGCAGTACCGCAGCCAGACCAGTAAAGATCACGGTCAGGGCTTTAATTGGCCCGTGCTGGTCGGCCAGACGGCCTCCCCAGATATTCCCGATGGCGACGGAAACCCCGTAAACCAACATAATCAGGCCGACGGATCCCGCACTGAAACCGGCCACTTCTTGCAGAATCGGCGCCAAAAACGTAAACGCGGTAAAGGTACCCCCGTAGCCCAGTGCAGTGATGGCATAAATCAACAGCAGCCTTGGGTGAGTCAGGACTTTCATTTGGGCAGAGAGTTTGGTGACTGGCGGTTGTTTCAGATTCGCAGGTACCAGAAGCGCACTGCCGGCCAATGCGATGATGCCGAGAATGGCTACAGTGAGAAAGGTGGCTTGCCAGCCCAGCGTTTGACCAATATAGGTGCCAAGCGGCACACCTGTCACCAGCGCTACGGTGAGCCCGGTGAACATGATCGCGATGGCGCTGGCGGCTTTGTCTTTGGCCACCAGTCCGGTTGCAATGGTTGAGCCGATGGAAAAGAACACCCCGTGCGCCAGACCTGTCAGTATACGCGCCAGAATCAGAGTGTTGTAACCCGGAGCTTGCCAGGCGAGCAGGTTCCCGGCAACAAACAGGCTCATGACACTCAGCAGAACGGCTTTGCGATTCCAGCGACTGCTCAGGGCAGTCAGGACGGGCGCGCCGACCGCAACCCCCAGCGCATAGAGACTGACCAATAAGCCAGCAGAGGGCAGGGAAACGTGCAAATCCGCGGCCATGGTCGGAATCAATCCGACGATGACAAACTCGGTTGTCCCGATGGCAAACGCACTCAGGGTTAAGGCAAAAAGAGCTAAAGGCATAAAAAGTGACCTCATTCAGTGAAACGCGGTGTGAAACACCTGCGGTTAAGTGAGAGGTATTATTGAGAAGTTTTTCTTTGTCAAAAACAGCGTTATTTACAAATAACTTTTGTTATTATTAGAAAAATTCAATATTGATCTGGAGAGAAGCATGCTAACCCGTTCTGACGATCTGGAAATTTTGCTGGCGGTAGTCGACAGCGGTGGATTCTCGGCGGCGGCAGACAACCTGGATGTACAGGTAGCCCGTGTCTCCCGAGCCGTCAGCAAACTGGAAAAGCAGCTTGGTGTGACGTTGCTTAACCGCACCACCAGAAGAGTAGAGCTGACCGATGAAGGGCGTCAGTTCGTCGATACCGTCCGGCGTGGTTTGCTTCTGATTCAGCAAGCGGAAGAAGAGGTCATTGCCCGGGGTGAACGGCCGAAAGGACGTTTGCGGGTGGACGCGGCGAGCCCGTTTGTGTTTCATCAGCTGATTCCTTTGATCAAACCTTTTAAACAGGCGTACCCGGACATTGAGCTGGAGCTGTCGTCAAATGAAGGCTTTGTCGACTTGCTGGAAAAGCGTACCGACATTGCCATTCGTATCGGCGACTTGAGTGACTCGACCTTGCATGCCCGTCCTCTGGGCACCAGCCAACTGTTTATCGTGGCATCGCCAGCGTATCTACGCCAACGTGGTGTACCAGCCACAGCGACAGATCTTTCGCATCATGAACGCATCGGTTTTGTCGGGGCGCGTAATCTGAATCGCTGGCCACTGCAAGGCGCCGGTTACATTGAACCGACCATCAGTTCGAGTAATGGTGAAACCGTACGTTTGCTGGCTCTGGAGGGCAATGGGATTGCTTGTTTGTCCGGGTTTATGGTTCGGGAAGATATTGCCGCGGGCCGTTTGATTGCGCTGCTGGAGCATGAATATCAGCCGATATACGGCCGCGAACAGGTCAACGCGGTATATTACAAATCTTCGTCGGTGGCGCGGCGAATATCGGCGTTCATTGATTTTATTCAACCGGCGCTGAAGCTGTAGCTTCGGTGGCTGGTTCAATCACAACACACGCGGTGTGTTTCTGCTTTCCAAACCCCAGGATCTGTGTCAGCAGGCGCTTGCCCACGGGCACGTACGCAGAGGCAACGGTGTCTTTTTCTGACGGTGCATGGGGATCATGGATGAAGAAAAACTGCTCGTTCATCCCGCTCAGTATCACCCAATGCGGCTCTTTTTTACCATCGAAACGGTAAGTGCTGATGAGCAGGAGCACGCAGGCACCCTGGCTTACCCAATGCTCCAGAATGGCTTGATTGGGTGGGGATGCAATCGTGGCCACGTCCTGAGAGAGCAACTGATGGCAAAAATCCTGATGAACGATCTCTATCACGTCTTTCTTGTTGGGATCGCGCACACTGTCAATAAACGGAGTGCTCTGAGACTGGCTCCACAGTTCGACATGGTAGCCGCGTTTTGCGGCCGCCAGTGCCAGGCCTTGCCCACTGCACCCGCCGTGCCCCGCCGCCATAAAAATGGTAGTGGCTTCACGCCACAGTTGCAGCTCGTGTGAACGACTCGGTTGATAGTGAGGATCCAGGCAGGCAAAGCTCATCAGCAGACAGGCTGCGCCACAGGTAAATGGTGTGGTTTGGATGTAGAGTGGCATTGGCAGCGTCACGCTCGGGCCTTGTGGCGACAGGCGTTTTTGCATTCGGCGACCATCACACAGATCATCGTAATAATGCACCAGCAAACGCAACGTTTTAAAGCCTAATTTTTCATACAATTTTATCGCTGACGTATTGTCTTCGCGCACTTCTAGTCGTAATGTAATGCAACCTTGATCAAGAGCAGCACGCTCGCATTGTTCAATCAAAGATTGCGCAATTCCCCTGCCTCTGAAATCAGGTTTAACGGCAATCGAATACAATCTTGACAGCTGTGTACCTTGATGAAATAGCAACAAAGCGTAACCCGCCAGAGTGCCCCTATCTTCAGCAACGAAAATCATGGCTTGACCTGACTGTAGGAAACGCTTCATTTGACGTGGAGAAATTTTATCTCCGTCAAACAGGGTGTTTTCCAGTTCGTTAAGAGCGGAGAGGTCTCGAGAGAGAGCTAGGCGGATGTCCATCCGTATTCCTTAAACAAGGCACGCACGATTGCCTCGCGATAATAAACCTATTGCAATAGGAAAAATACACCAATGGCAAATCTTTTAATCGTGACTGACAGCACCAGTGACTGGCAGGATTATTTCCCGTCTGAACAGGTGGTGAGTGTGGATCAGTACCTAGGTGGGCAGTGGCCTGCTGGGCACAAAAATGTGCAGGTAGTGAACTTGTGTCGTGATTATCATTACATGGGTAGCGGTTATTACTGCTCCTTGATGGCGGAGGCCCGGGGCCACCGGGTGATCCCGAGTGTAATGGCGCTAAATGACATCAACCAGCCGTTTCTACTCTCTTCTGGCAATTTCAAAGCCCATAAATTGCCGCAGGAGCTCAGCGAAATACGCTGTAAGATTTATTTCGGTCGCACCGAACAGGTGGGGCTGGAAAAACTGGCGAAGCGCCTGTTTGAACAGTTTATGGTTCCAGTAATAGAACTGGAAATGACCCAACTCAACGGCCAGTGGCAAATTGCCAGAATAGCGCCGTCCGCCTTTCAGGATCTGGCGGGGAATGAACAGGATATGTTCATCGCGGCGCTGGAGCAATTCTCGACCAAAATATGGCGCAAGCCTAAGTTGGAGAAAAAGGCACGTTACGACATTGCCATGCTGGTGGATGCGGACGAAAAAATGCCACCGTCTGATGCCTCGGCACTGAAGCATTTTCGCAAAGCGGCCAGCCGTTTAGGGATGAATCTGGAAACCATCTCTCCGGACGACATCAGCCGGTTGGGGGAGTTTGATGGGTTGTTTATCCGTGCGACCACCAACATCAGCAACTACACTTACCGATTTGCTAAGTCGGCTGAAAAGTTAGGGCTGGTGGTCATGGACGATTCCGAGTCTATCATGAAGTGCACCAACAAAGTCTTTCTGACGGAATTGCTGCACCGACACAAAGTACCAGCGCCTCAAAGTGTCATCATTCAGGGTATGGATCCGGAATGGAAACGGCACCTGCTGGCGCAGCTGGCGCTGCCGATGGTACTGAAGATTCCGGATGGGGCGTTCTCGCGCGGGGTGGTGAAAGTACGCACAGAAGCCGAACTGGAAAAAGAAGCGGCGGCGCTGTTTGAAAAAAGCGCTCTGATTCTGGCTCAGGCCTTTATGCCGACCGATTTCGACTGGCGCATTGGCGTGATGAACCGTCAGCCGATTTATGCCTGTAAGTACATGATGAGCCGTGGACATTGGCAAATATATCAGCATCACAGCAGCGGCCGGGTTTCTTCCGGCGGTTTTGAGACACTTGATTTGAAACAGGTGCCTAAAGCGGTAGTGGATGTGGCGGTAAAAGCGGCCAACCTGATTGGTGGCGGCTTATATGGTGTGGATCTGAAAGAAATTGACGGTCAGGTTTACGTGATAGAAGTGAATGATAACCCGAGCATTGATCGTCATGTTGAGGATGCGTTCCTCGGCGATTTGCTTTACGACCGGATCATGACTGAGTTTTTGCGTCGTATTCAGATGCGGGGTTTCTGATCATTGGTTCTATCTCAAGCCCGGTCTCAGACCGGGTTTTTTATGATTCGAACGTAATGATTTGTCTGGTTTATATATATGGAACGCCATTCTATTTTTTGTGACTCAAGCGGGAAATTAATAGTAAACAGGATGAATACTCGGCAAGGTTGTGCAAAATATCATCAGAACGTTCTTAGCCGAACGAGGTTAGAGTATTCTCAACGTCTGATTGACAGGAGGCACTATGAGCAGAAAACTCGGTCGAGTTATGTCCGGCAGCCGGATGATCACGTTTGTTGCCTTTGTGACGGCCGTATTAGCCTGGGTATTGGAAATGCCTGCGCTGTTTACCGTGTCGGTCGCTGCTTTGGTGGTCGGTGGCATACTTTTTATCAGAGACAAGCGTCGTCAGTCTAACGATGAAAAGAGCGCCTGATGGCGCTCTGTTTTGGCCGCTTCTATTCTTCAGAAGAAACCGAGTGGATTGACATCGTAGCTCACTAGCAAATTTTTAGTGTTCTGATAGTGGTCGAGCATCATCTTGTGGGTTTCCCGGCCAATTCCGGATTTTTTGTAACCGCCGAACGCGGCATGAGCCGGATAGGCGTGGTAACAGTTAACCCAGATTCGGCCCGCTTCAATCTTACGTCCCATGCGGTACGCTTTGTTGGCATCCCGTGTCCATACGCCGGCTCCTAGCCCGTATTCAGTGTCGTTCGCGATCGCCAGCGCTTCGGCTTCGTCTTTAAATGTAGTTATCGCAATCACCGGCCCAAAGATCTCTTCCTGAAAAACACGCATCTGATTATTGCCCTTGAGCATTGTTGGCTGAATGTAGAAGCCATCACTCAGATCGTCTTTCTGCGGCGCAACGTTACCGCCGATCAATACTTCGGCACCTTCCTGGCGGCCAATTTCAAGATAACTGAGGATTTTATCGAATTGTTCCTGAGAGGCTTGCGCGCCGACCTGAGTCTCCGTATCGAGCGGGTTACCCTGTTTGATGGTCTGAGCCCGCTCAATGACTTTGGCGATAAACTGGTCGTAGATGGATTCATGGATCAGCACCCGCGACGGACAGGTACAGACTTCCCCCTGATTGAAAAAGGCCAGCAAGATGCCCTCAATGCATTTGCTGAGGTACTCATCTTCGTGATCAAATATATCTTCAAAGTAAATGTTGGGTGATTTGCCGCCCAGCTCAACGGTGGAAGGAATCAAATTTTCCGCGGCGCATTTGAGGATGTGATGGCCGACGTCGGTCGAGCCTGTAAAGGCCAGCTTCGCGATACGGTTGCTGGTGGCCAGCGCCTGACCCGCTTCCGAACCGAAACCGTTGACCACATTAATGACGCCCGCCGGGATCAGATCGCCGATCTTTTCCATCAGAATCAAGATCGAGGTCGGAGTTTGTTCTGCCGGTTTCAGCACCACGCAGCAACCAGCAGCCAGCGCGGGTGCCAGCTTCCAGGCGGCCATCAACATTGGGAAGTTCCACGGAATGATCTGGCCGACTACGCCGACCGGTTCAGGAAAGTGATAGCTCGCTGTGGTCGCGTCCAGCTCAGCGGCACTGCCTTCCTGAGCCCGAATACACCCAGCGAAGTAACGAAAGTGATCCACCACCAAAGGTAAATCCGCAGCGAGTGTTTCTCGTACTGGCTTGCCGTTTTCCCATGTTTCAGCCACGGCCAGCTCTTCCATGTGTGTCTCAATCCGGTCCGCAATTTTCAGCAAAATATTGGCTCGCTCGGTGACGCTGGTTGCGGCCCATTGCGCCCGGATACCGTGCGCGGCATCCAAGGCCAGATTGATATCGTCTTCCGTAGAGCGGGCGACCTTGCAGTATGGTTTCCCGTTCACCGGTGAACAGTTGTCAAAATACTCACCTGTGACTGGTTGGCGCCACTCACCTCCGATGTAGTTATCGTAATGACTTTTAAATTCAATCACTGAGCCGGCTTGGCCGGGTTGCGTGTAAATCATGGTTCGATCCTTCTCGTTTGTGTTTGCGTTTTTTGTTGTTTAGTGTGCGCATCGCACATGTTCCATCTCTGTTTAAAACGCAAATCACAGGCCAGACTGAGAATATTTGTTGTTAAAAAAATGTAACGCTATGATTAATGGATAATAACAATCCGAATCAGAC
>NZ_WXWP01000136.1:0-2443 GCF_009904765.1 Vibrio sp. V39_P1S14PM300 | reverse complement strand
CCTGGTTGCTTTTTTTAATCAAACTGGCACATTTTAACTCATCAGGTTAAACAAGATTTAAAAAAGGATGTGGTTATGTGCTCTATCTTCGGTATTCTAGACATCAAAAGTGATGCAACGGCATTGCGCCCTGTCGCTCTGGAAATGTCTAAAAAACTTCGTCATCGTGGCCCTGACTGGTCAGGAATTTACTCGTCAGACAAAGCCATTCTGGCTCACGAACGCTTGGCGATCGTTGGACTCAATAGCGGTGCACAACCCCTTTACAGCCCAGACAAAAAACTGATCCTGGCGGTAAACGGCGAAATCTAT
Source organism: Vibrio sp. V39_P1S14PM300 (assembly GCF_009904765.1). NCBI lineage: Bacteria > Pseudomonadati > Pseudomonadota > Gammaproteobacteria > Vibrionales > Vibrionaceae > Vibrio > Vibrio sp. V39_P1S14PM300. Next base: position 2,131 of record NZ_WXWP01000136.1, on the reverse strand, counting down.
AACCACAAAGAAATTCGTGCCCGTTACGAAGACAAGTATGAGTTTCAGACCGATTCGGATTGCGAAGTCATTCTGGCGCTCTATCAAGACATGGGGGCCGACCTGTTGGAAGAACTCAACGGCATTTTTGCTTTTGTGCTCTACGATGAAGAAAAAGACCAGTATCTGGTTGGGCGTGACCATATCGGCATCATTCCGCTGTATCAAGGACACGATGAACACGGCAACTATTACGTGGCATCAGAAATGAAAGCGCTGGTTCCGGTATGTAAAACCGTCAGCGAGTTCCCCCCAGGCAGCTACTACAGCTCAACCGACAGCGAACCGCAACGTTACTACGTCCGTGACTGGAACGAATACGCAGCGGTCTCCGGCAACAGCACCAGCAAAGAGGAACTGACGGAAGCGCTTGAAGCCGCCGTCAAACGCCAGCTCATGACGGACGTACCATACGGGGTTCTGCTGTCTGGCGGCCTGGATTCTTCCATCACTTCAGCGATCGCCAAACGTTTCGCCGCGATGCGTATTGAAGATGATGAACAGTCAGAAGCCTGGTGGCCACAGCTGCACTCCTTTGCCGTTGGCTTGGAGGGCGCACCGGATCTCAAAGCGGCGCGTGAAGTTGCCGATAAAATTGGAACCGTCCACCATGAAATGACCTACACCATTCAAGAAGGTCTGGACGCGATTCGTGATGTGATTTACCACATTGAAACTTATGACGTCACCACCATTCGCGCGTCCACACCTATGTTCCTGATGGGACGCAAGATTAAAGCGATGGGCATTAAAATGGTGTTGTCCGGTGAAGGGGCTGACGAGATCTTCGGTGGTTACCTGTACTTCCACAAAGCACCGAATGCCAAAGAGTTCCACGAAGAAACCGTACGCAAACTGTTGGCACTGAACATGTTTGACTGCGCACGCGCCAACAAATCTCTGGCCGCTTGGGGAGTCGAGGGGCGCGTGCCGTTCCTTGATAAAGAGTTTATCGACGTGGCGATGCGCCTGAACCCGCAAGATAAAATGTGTGGCAACGGCAAAATGGAGAAGCACATTTTGCGTGAGTGTTTCGAACATTATCTGCCTGATTCCATCGCCTGGCGTCAGAAGGAGCAGTTCTCTGACGGCGTAGGTTACAGCTGGATCGATACGCTCAAAGAAGTGGCCGAAGCGAAAGTGACTGAGCAACAGATGGAAACGGCTAAGTTCCGTTTCCCGTACAACACCCCAACAACCAAAGAGGGTTATGTTTACCGCGAGATCTTTGAAGAGTTGTTCCCGCTGCCATCGGCTGCGGAATGTGTCCCAGGCGGTCCTTCTGTCGCATGTTCTTCAGCCAAAGCCATCGAATGGGATGAGTCGTTCAAAAACTGTGTCGACCCGTCTGGCCGTGCGGTTCAAACCGTTCACAACGATGCCTACGCAGCCGCTGAATAAACCATTAAAAGGCACCGTCAGGTGCCTTTTTTACATATCTAAATCTTTGTTGTCGATACTCATCGGCACCGACTGATTGATCATTTTCACCAGCATAATCGAACGGGCTTCCCCATCGGCTTCCTGATAAATCGCATCAATGCCAGCAAACTGACCACTTTTCACCCGCAGTACCTGACCCTTTTCAGGTAACGCATCCTGGGGAACCTCTACTTCGCTTCCCTCCATCTGTTTCAGGGTATAAATCAAATCTCCCTGAAGTTCCTGAGGGTAGCGGCCCTGGCGAACGAAATCCACCACGCCACGGGTGGAACGGACCGCAGTAAAGCTTGGTCCCTGCTCAAAATCAAAACGAACAAACACGTAACAGGGAAACAAAGGTTCGCGTTTCTTGATCCGTTTTCCACGCGCCATTTTTTCGAGCGAAATTTCCGGGTAGTAACACTCTACTCCCTGATTTTCCAGGTTCAGTTTCGCTCTTGTCTGTTCGCCGCGCTTACAATAGAGGAGATACCAACGTTTCATATTTCTAGCCAATTGTATTTTTTGCCAATTCTAACATTTCATCTCCCCTTCAGAAAGATTGCATCCAGTTAAACAATGCCAAGCCACTGATATATCAGCAATAATTATTACCAAAAATGAAATCTTACTTTTCAATGCAATTTCCACTCGAGAAGTGACACCAAAG
>NZ_WXWP01000093.1:0-2479 GCF_009904765.1 Vibrio sp. V39_P1S14PM300 | reverse complement strand
CGATTACAACATTTTCTGTAAGCATAAAAAATTGCTCTTGAATTCCCTTTTGATTGGGGGGATCATCCGCCGCTCCGAATAACCTGTTTCAAAATGTAACTGCATTATGACTATGAACGTAAACCCTTTTGATTCGCTGTTACCGCCACAAATGGCAGAGCGAGCCGCGGAAGTCGGCGTGGGTAAGGTCAATAAAAAACTCTACAAGTCGTTTTTACTGGCAATGTCAGCGGGCATTCACATCGGAATTGCCTTCGTATTTTATACTGTCGTGACCACCGGGACGCAGGATGTCGCTTATGGTCTGAGTAAGTTTGCTGGTGGTCTTGCCTTTAGCTTGGGGTTGATTCTGGTTGTAATTACCGGCGGAGAACTGTTTACCAGTTCGGTGCTAACATTAGTGGCGAAAGCCAGTGGCAAAATATCCTGGACCGATCTGCTGAAAAACTGGTTAGTGGTGTACCTTGGCAACATGGCGGGTTCAATCTGTCTGGTGGTGATCATGCTGGCGACCCGCCAGTACATGGAAGACGGCGGTCAACTTGGCCTCAATGCGATGGCCATTTCACAACATAAACTCCATCACAGTTTCATTCAGGCGGTCGCACTTGGCATTATGTGTAACGTTTTGGTGTGTCTGGCAGTCTGGATGACGTTCAGTGCCCGGTCTTTGACGGATAAAGTGATGGTGCTGATCCTGCCGGTGGCAATGTTTGTTGCGTCGGGCTTTGAGCACTGCATTGCGAATATGTACCAGGTGCCTATGGCGATCGGAATCAAGTTGTTTGCACCGGCAGAATTCTGGCAGATGACCGGTGCGGACATCAGCCAATATGCGGATTTGAATCTAGCGGGGTTTATCTTGAATAATTTGATTCCGGTGACACTGGGTAATATTATCGGCGGTGGTCTGTTTGTTGGTATGTGGTACTGGTTGATTTTCCTGAGAGACTGAGTTCCCAGCACGGTTGAAGTAAAAAAGCGGCTCATTAAGAGCCGCTTTTTTAATGTATCCATCGCTCCGTAACGTCAGTGTCTAACGTTTCGGATTCCACCAGCTCATCGGGCGTGGTGACCAACCAGTTTTTCAGATCATCCTGATCAAACTCTGAGTACTCATGATGTCTGGTGACCATTGACTCAATCATCGGCATTCCTTGTCTGAGATGAGAAGCAAGTTGAATAATAATTAACCAGTATGACGGTGTCGTGTCAACTCAAATACACCTCTGTGACGTGCGGATCTCATTTTGTGGATAACTGATGTAAAAAGGTTATCCACATTTTCTGTGGATAACGTGTTTTAAAGTCGGTGTGCAATTTAATTTCAAGGATTTGTGAGCTTTATCGTTTGAGGAACGAAACACTAACGCGCCCCTCTTTTGTTAGAATTTTTCTCTGAGTAAATTGGATACACAGCGTGAGAGAGATGCTCATCATGGTGAAAATCGCGATCATGATCATCAATTGGTATTTGATCGCTACCATTGGCGACGCGCCTGACAGTATCTGACCTGTCATCATGCCCGGTAGAGTGACTAACCCCATAGTGGTCATCGATGCCAGGATCGGAGCCAGCGCTTTTTGCATGGCGTTTTGCACAAACGGTCTGGATGCATAATAAGGCGAAGCGCCAAGAGAAATTGCTGCTTCGTACTCCATTTTTCGCTCTTCGTACGCGCTGAACAGATTCTGCAGTGCAACGATATTACCACTCAGACTATTCCCAAGGAGCATACCTGATAAAGGGATCACATATTGTGCGCTATAGAGTGGAGTGGGTTGGACTACAGCTAAACAAAGGATAAGCAGGAGCGGAGCCAGGCCGATCATTAATCCAGCGCTTACTGGCCCCATCAGGACACGTTTGGGTAGCTGAGATTTACTCAGAATGGCACTGGCACCGACCATGACCATCAGCACCAGCCAGAGCAGGTTGATGGTCAGACTGTTGAGGCTGAACAAATACTCAAGGTAGACACCGACAAGACATAATTGAATTGTCATCCTGCCGACACCCAGTACGATGTCGCGTCCCAGATTAAGCTGATAATAATGGTTGATAGTAAGAGGAACCACCAGGATCAGCCCAAACACTCCTAGCTGGCCCCAACCGATATCGATAATCTCCTGCACAGTGAACCTCTTTGTGGGTGTATGACTCTGTTATTTTATCTCTTTTTATCGCTTTGCTCGCGGCCTGTCGCTGAGTTGTGAAAAATCGCTGCCAATCAGGGCTACTATCTGAGATGTGTGGGGCGCAAATGATGCTGTCTTACTGCGATGAAACCCACTCAGTCAAATAAAAAATCGCAACACTTCTTTAATTTTCTGTTTTCAATACAACCTGAATAAATTTAACAATGCCATTATTTTCAGAGTCAATATGGACACTGTTTTTTGTTCAAATGTTTAATTTATTTTTAATTTTAACAATCGCGCAAAGATATTATCTTGTCATAACTGTTCACATTTTTTC
>NZ_WXWP01000320.1:0-2512 GCF_009904765.1 Vibrio sp. V39_P1S14PM300 | reverse complement strand
GAGCTAGGGTCATTCCCCTAGCTAATTTTGTCCTCAAACGTGTTTCAGCGAATGGTCAAGAAAAATCATAAATGCCTAGCGAGTAGTGAGTTATGAGAGTTACGAGTGGCTTTATTTGTATTAGTTCTGACTAGATCTGACACTTCAATTTGAAATGAAGAGAGTTACCCACTTTGATTAAAGGTGCTGAATCCGTAATCAAAGACAATAAGAGGTAACTCTCATGCTTCATACTAGCAATCCAATCATTAAACACAAAGCTGGCCTTCTCAATCTTGCAGAAGAACTCGGCAATGTATCCAGAGCCTGTAAGGTCATGGGCGTCTCCAGAGACACTTTCTATCGTTATCAAGAGTTAGTCGAGACTGGTGGTATCGATGCACTTATTAATCAGAGCCGTAGAACACCAAACTTGAAGAATCGTGTCGATAGTGAAATTGAACAGGCTGTTCTCAAGTACGCCATTGATTTCCCTGCTCACGGACAAGTCAGAACAAGCAATGAACTACGTAAACTGGGTGTGTTTATCTCCCCAAGTGGCGTTCGCTCAATCTGGCTTCGTAATGATCTAGAGAACTTCAAGAAACGCCTTATCGCACTGGAGAAGCAGGTCGCTGAGAACGGTATCATCTTAACTGATGAGCAAGTTGTCGCCCTTGAGCGCAAGAAACTCGATGATGAGGTTTGTGGTGAGATAGAAACAGCACATCCAGGTTATCTCGGCTCTCAAGACACTTTCTATGTTGGCAACTTGAAAGGTGTTGGACGCATCTATCAACAAACCTTCGTTGATACCTACAGCAAAGTCGCCTTTGCCAAGCTCTACACAACAAAAACACCGATCACCGCTGCTGATATGTTGAATGACAAAGTTCTACCGTTCTTCGAGGCTCAGGAGCTACCAATGCTTAGAATTTTAACGGACCGAGGCACTGAATACTGCGGTCGAGTCGAGCAGCACGATTACCAGCTTTATTTAGCGATCAATGATATCGACCACACCAAGACTAAGGCCATGTCGCCACAAACAAACGGGATCTGCGAACGCTTCCACAAGACCATATTGAATGAGTTCTACCAAGTGACGTTCAGAAAGAAACTGTATGGTTCGATGGAAGAGTTACAGAAAGATCTGGACGAATGGATGGACTACTACAACAATCATCGTACTCATCAAGGAAAAATGTGCTGCGGCAGAACGCCAATAGAAACATTAGAGGATGGGAAATCAATCTGGGCAGAGAAGAATCTAGCCCAGATATAATCTGACAGGCACCGAGTTGAAAAGTGGGTAACTGTCAGATCAGGTCTGAATTAGTACACTTTATTATTTTACTTGACCATTATTATCCTAAATACCCTGCTAAGCCTTTAGGGGCAAGCTGCTTATACGGCTACAGGAGCTTTGATATGAGGGTGAGATTCGTAGCCTACGATTTCAAAGTCCTCAAACTTATAGTCAAATAAGCTGTCAGGTTTGCGTTTGATTTTCAGCTCTGGAAGTGGATATGGCTCTCTTGAAAGCTGGAGGTTAGTTTGCTCTAAGTGATTGAGGTAAAGATGAGTATCTCCTCCAGTCCAAACAAAGTCTCCAACATCCAAATCACACTGTTGTGCAATCATATGAGTTAAAAGCGCATAAGAGGCAATATTAAACGGAAGCCCCAAGAAAACATCACAACTTCTCTGATAAAGCTGACACGAAAGCTTGCCATTTGCTACATAAAACTGAAACATCGCATGACATGGAGGTAGTGCCATCTCATCTACAAAAGATGGGTTATAGGCAACAACCATGTGTCTTCTGCTATTTGGGTTGTTCTTAATAGCATCTACCACATTCGCAATCTGGTCAGTGTGGCTACCGTCAGAATTAGGCCAAGACCGCCACTGATATCCGTAAACAGGGCCAAGATCACCATTCTCATCTGCCCACTCATCCCAAATACTTACACCATTTTCTTTTAGGTAAGTGATGTTGGTGTCTCCTTTCAAGAACCAAAGGAGTTCATGGATAATTGATCGTAAATGACATTTCTTCGTTGTAACCAGAGGAAAACCCTCTGATAGGTTAAATCTCATTTGATGACCAAAGACTGAAAGTGTACCTGTGCCTGTTCTGTCTCCCCTTTCTGTACCCTCTTCAAGGATTCTTTTCATTAAGTCGTGATATTGTTTCATTGCTAGGCTCCTTGAGTAACTTGTAGTGGGTACTGGTAGTGACTACTAGTATTAAAGCATCTTAAAAGTATTGATATAAAAGGCAACTCACTCACCCACTCACTAACTAGTAGTTTTTTGAGGGGTACTTTGTTATAGAAATTAAGAATTTCACCGCGATCATCAACACCGCGGGTTAAGTCATCCACAATCTTACGGAGCTGGTCAATGTGCCCCCCATCCGGCTTCGCCCAGGCACGCCCCTGCACCCCATAAACCCGCCCCATGTCATCCTCACCTTTACGATTGTCCTTTATACACATCTGACGCTGCCGACGCAACCCTTTGCGTA
>NZ_WXWP01000318.1:0-2524 GCF_009904765.1 Vibrio sp. V39_P1S14PM300 | reverse complement strand
CGTCAATAGGTACAGCAAAAGGCAGGATCAATATCGGCGTTACAGATTGATAACATAACTGGGAAAATCGACTTTTTCCCATAACGCGAGACTGAGCGACGCCGGATCAGACAAATCACCACCAACCAGCCAGTCAGCAATCGCCCCGGCCACATCCGGGTACGACACGCTTTCTGATTCTTTTTCATCCAGCCAACTGCGCACGGCAGAGGCGTCTAAGAAATCCATCGAGCTCGCTAATCCGAGGTTTTCCAGTGTGGCGACGTTGCTCTGCTGTTCAAACTGACCAGCCAGCGGTTTGAGCAGCAGTTTCTTACCCAAGGTCAGCGCCTCGGAAGGCAACTCAAATCCGCCATTGGCGATCACACCCGAGCAACGCTGCAGGTGATGTTGAAAACCCTGATGGCACAGCGGACGTAGCGTAACGTTTTCCAGCTCTTGCAAGCCTGTCACCGCTGGATGGAAGCAGACAAAACGCTGATTGCCGAAACGAAACAAAAGTTCACAAATATCATCTACCGATTCAAATGGCAGATAAACCAGCACATACGGCTCTAGGCGCGCTTTCTCACCCAAGGTGTGGACAATTGGCGGCAGCAACGGCTGATCAAAATGGTACCAGTGCAAACCGATATGCTGATCACACGGCGCAAAATGCTCAATCACCCGCTTATCCAGCCAGGAGGCTCCTTTCAGCGGCACCGGGTAGCGAAATGCATTCTGATGGCTGATACCGATGCAGGTGACCTTCTGCTTTTTTGCCGCCCAGGCTGAGATAGGCTCAAAATCATTCAGCACCAGATCGTAGCGGCTGAGATCCAATGCTGCGATTTCCTTGTTTAGCTGGATCAGGCTGTTATTCAGCCCGGTTTTCCAGTAATTCACCCGGCCTTTTTCTGTCACGAACGTCATCCCCCGCCGGGTCTGATAGTCCCCAAAGTCGTCCATGGAAAAGTATTTGTCCGACGCACGGCCGGAGAAGAGAAAATCGACCTCAAGATCACGCTGCTTCAGCGCTTTGCTCATAGCTCTGGCCCGAGCAATATGCCCATTTCCAGTTCCCTGAACACCGTACAAGATTTTCAATCGTTAGCCTCCAACAACTGAGATGGCGAAAGTGGCACTGCCCACTCCCAATAACATACCGATCAGCACATCGCTGATGAAATGCACCCCGAGTAGAATACGGGCCGCACCAATGGCGGCCGCCCACAACAGGGCAAAGCTGTGCAGATCCGGGTAAAAGTGACCAATTAAAGTAGCCATCAGGAAGGCGGCGGCCGTGTGGCCTGATGGCAGGCTATAGCGGTCAGAAGGAGTAATAAAAGACACCACTAAGTCAGAAAACTCGTCCGGTCGACGGCGCTTAAAACTGTTTTTGGTTAGCCAATAGATAGGCAGTTCAAGTGCGAAGGCACTCAGTCCAGCGGCCAGAAACATCGCTCCGGTAGGGCCATCCAGCCACCAAGCCAACAACCCAATCACAAGATACAGATGGCCATCCCCGGTGTGCGAAATGGCTTTACTCATTTGGGCAACCTGTTGGTTGAATCTGTGTTGAAGACAAAACAGAGAAAATGCCAGGTCAAGTTTGGCAATCGGTTCGATAGCTCTCATCTTGTTGCTCCCGCAAACCTTCCACTCATTGTTGAAAAGATGTTAGGAGCCCCAAGTGACAGAAACATGAAGATTGTTTGGAGATATGGTGACAAACCAGCTCAGCCGCTGGCATTACTATCCGAAGTGGTGAGAAACCCGCTGGTCATCAGACGAATATTGTGTTCAAACAAGCGATCGAGAAACTCGTCACTGAGTTCGACTCCATGTAGTGCCAGCATCGACGGGGGCGCCATAAACGGAAACACCATCAGGCTGATGTATGAAATCCGACACAGCTTGGGATCCATATCCGGCCGAATCACCTGCTCTTGCACCAGACGATCAAAAATGACGTCTTGCATCGGCTTACTGATGTCCATAAACACTTTTTCCATCAGCTTTCTTTGTGTGTCGGACGGTGGCATGTTCATCAGTTGCATGACCAGACGCGGAAACTGAGGCACTTTAACCATTTCCCGGTAATAGGTACGCATAATGTCGATAAAATGCCCACGTGAAGCATGTTTGATCAGGGTATTGAGCTTTTGTTGCACTGGCGCGAGCGTCTCGCGCAACATAGTCTCGAACAAGCCTTCTTTATTGCCGAAATAATAGCTGATCATCGCGCTGTTCACACCAGCTCGCTGAGCAATCAAACGGGTAGAAACCTTATCATACGCCATCACGGTAAATAACTCCCGGGCATGATGGATCAAGTGTTCACGTGCGTGAGTTTGATTACTCGGCCGGCCCACTCTGCGTGCCTTTTCTGACCGTGTTGTCTGTTGCATAGATGATCTCGACAATTAATCATTGATTAATTGTAGGCCAGTTACCCTGCTCCTTAACAGGTTTATTATTCATCATAATAAGTGACACTGGTTAAAATCAGTCCAAACGATGAATTTGCCCCTGGATTAGGCAC
>NZ_WXWP01000116.1:0-2533 GCF_009904765.1 Vibrio sp. V39_P1S14PM300 | reverse complement strand
GTGTTGGCACTTTTATAAATAAACTCACCAATTTGGTGAAAATAAAAACAATGTCGCACAGGTAAAGTGCGCTACACGACATGGAGAATTGAATCAATGAACGAGACTGTCAGTCCGGTACAGGGCGCCGTTCAAACCCTGACCCAAAGTTCAGATACCTTATTTTTGCTGCTTGGAGCCATTATGGTGTTTCTGATGCACGCTGGTTTTGCTTTTTTGGAAGTAGGGACCGTCCGACGAAAAAATCAGGTAAACGCGCTGGTAAAAATTCTGGCGGATTTTGGCGTCTCTGCAATCGCTTATTTTTTTATCGGTTATTGGGTGGCTTATGGGGCAGATTTTTTTGCTGATGCACAGACCTTATCTCAGGATAACGGCTATCAGTTGGTGAAGTTCTTCTTCCTACTCACATTTGCCGCAGCGATCCCGGCGATTGTCTCGGGAGGTATCGCTGAGCGAGCGCGATTCTATCCCATTTTGATTGCTACGTTTTTTACGGTCGGATTGGTTTATCCATTGTTTGAAGGCATCATCTGGAACGGTAACTTTGGCCTACAGACATGGTTCGAATCAACGTTTGGCGCTGGGTTTCACGATTTCGCCGGCTCAGTAGTAGTGCACGGAGTCGGAGGCTGGATTGCCCTCGTTGCGGTCAGTTTCCTCGGTATGCGTAAAGGACGCATTCGGGCAGGTAAACACACCAACTTCGCCCCGTCGAATATTCCGTTTCTGGCACTTGGTGCCTGGATTCTATGTGTGGGTTGGTTTGGTTTTAACGTTATGTCCGCACAAACACTGAATGGGATCAGTGGCTTGGTGGCAATGAACTCCTTGATGGCTATGGTGGGCGGCATCATCGCTTCATTGATCGCTGGCAAGAACGACCCGGGCTTTATTCATAATGGTCCATTGGCTGGACTGGTCGCGGTCTGTGCTGGATCGGACCTGATGCATCCGCTCGGCGCATTGCTCACCGGATCCATGGCGGGCGCGCTGTTTGTTTACCTGTTCACTTATTTGCAAAAAACAAAAATCGATGACGTACTCGGTGTGTGGCCTCTGCACGGTGTTTGCGGAGCGTGGGGAGGAATTGCGGCTGGAGTCTTCGGTCAGCAAGCTTTAGGCGGTCTCGGAGGCGTAAGTCTCACGGTACAAGTGCTGGGTACAGTGGCAGGCATTGTGATCGCTGTATCAGGCGCTTATTTGGTGTACGGATTACTCAACAAGTTGTGCGGACTGAGGCTTTCAGAAGAGGACGAATTTAATGGCGCCGATCTGGCAATCCATAAAATCTCCTCAGTCAACGAAGACTAACATTAATTAGGAGCGGCGCTCGCTGCTCCTTACATTTCCACCATCTGGGATGGTGTTTAAAACATGCCGTGCGTTAGACCATTGTCTAATCCGTATCACTTCTGATGTTATTCGAACAGTGTTAGTCTAGATGTATTATTACGGCTGAAGGAAGTAGCATGAAATTCCCATATCGAAACATTGTCGTGTTGACTGGCGCCGGCATTTCAGCAGAGTCGGGGATACAAACTTTCCGCGCTCAGGATGGTCTGTGGGAAAACCACCGAATCGAAGACGTCGCGACACCCGAGGGGTTTGAACGTAACCCCGACTTGGTTCAGGATTTTTATAATCAGCGTCGACGTAACTTACAAAGTGACACCATCCACCCAAACGCGGCGCATATTGCTCTGGGTAAACTGGAAAAAGAGTTACAGGGTAAAGTCACCGTCATCACCCAGAACATCGACAATCTACACGAGCGAGGCGGCAGCACACACGTGATTCACATGCATGGTGAATTACTTAAAGCCCGTTGCAGTGAATCCAATCAAGTGGTCGAGCACAACGATGACATTCATACCGGAGATTTATGCCATTGTTGTCAGATGCCAGCACAGATGAGGCCTCATGTTGTTTGGTTTGGTGAAATGCCGCTTAGAATGGGGGAGATATACTCATCGTTGGAAGAAGCGGATTTGTTTATTTCTATAGGCACGTCCGGCGTAGTGTATCCCGCGGCTGGATTTGTTCATGACGCGCGAATGCATGGCGCCCACACGATAGAAATCAACCTTGAGCCGAGTGCTGTAGAAAGTGAGTTCGAAGAAAAGCGTTATGGCAAGGCCAGCATCGAAGTTCCTAAACTGGTTGAGGAAATCCTGTCACTGCAAGACCCAATACAACAACATGCCTAAACCGATGTCATACGGCGAGCATGCTTCATTTGATACATGGCCTCATCAGCGCGTTTGATCGCCTGATGCAGGTTATGTTTTTCTCCGGCTGCAATGCCATAGCTGAACGCCAGATGCCCGCACCTGAGCGTTTGTTCAATCTGGCCGACGAATGCCTGCCCACGGCCGCGAGCCACCACCACAATAAATTCATCACCCCCCAAACGAAAAGCTTGTTCATCAGAGCCTAGGTTTTCTTTAAGTGTTTGTGAGAAATGAATCAAAGCCCGATCACCTTCAGCATGCCCGGAGGTGTCGTTAATGAGCTTGAGGCTGTCTAAGTC
>NZ_WXWP01000129.1:1471-2539 GCF_009904765.1 Vibrio sp. V39_P1S14PM300 | reverse complement strand
AGTTTGGATAAAAACTAGTTATCTACTTTAAGTTTCTGGAAGTATTCGTCGTAGATGACGCTTGCTTCACCGACTTCATCCTGCCATTCACCACTGTCCATTACTGATTGCGGAGGGAAGATCATTGGATCATTCGCAAATTCTTTTGGCAGCAGAGCATGTGCTGTTTTCACTGGTGTAGGGTAGCCGATTTCCAGTGCAATTTTGGCTGCGTTTTCTGGACGTAGCAGGAAGTCGATCATCTTATGCGCTGCATCGATGTTCTTCGCACCAGCAGGAATAGACAGGCTATCCATCCAGAAAATCGTGCCTTTTTCCGGCCAGATAATGTCGATAGACGCTCCTTCCTGACGGGCCATATAAGCCGAGCCATTCCACAGCATACCCAGTGATACTTCACCAGCCAGGTATGGGTTAGCAGGGAAGTCTGAGTTGAAAACCAACACGTTTGGCATCAGTTTCTTCAACTCTTCATAAGCTGCTTTGATTTCATCTGGGTTCGTGGTGTTCGGAGAATAGCCAAGCTTTGTCAACGCAATGTGGAAGACTTCACGTGAGTCATCCATTAGCATCAACTGACCTTCCCATTTAGGGTCCCACAGATCATCCCATTTAGAGACAGACGATTTGTCCAGCATGTCGGAGTTGATGCCGATGCCCGTCGCGCCCCAAATGTAGGGAATCGAGAAGTTGTTGTTTGGATCAAATGGTTTATTCAGGAAATTGGTATCCAAATCAGCAAAGTGAGAAAGCTTGCTCTTGTCGATTTTCTGTAGCATGCCTTCTTTACGCATCTTAGATACGAAGTAGGTGGAAGGGACAACCAGATCGTAACCAGACCCTTGAGTCTTCAACTTAGCGTACATGCTTTCGTTGGACTCATACGTCGAATAGATCACCTTAATACCGGTTTCCTTTGTGAAGTCTTCCAGCACTTCATTCGGGATGTATTCAGACCAGTTATAGAAGTACAACTCTTGGTCAGCCGCCATTGCAGGTGAAGCGAACATTGTCGCCGCGCAAAGTGCGCTTGCATACAGTTTACTTTTCATTACTTTTCCGTTTTTG
>NZ_WXWP01000129.1:0-1436 GCF_009904765.1 Vibrio sp. V39_P1S14PM300 | reverse complement strand
AGCACACTCATCCAATTTGGAACTCTTTGAGTCTGGCCGTAGGCAAGAAACCCATTTACCTGTGTTCAGATAAATGCCGCAACGCATAAGTATATCAGTCACAAACGAAAATAGGCAGCAAATGCTGCCTATTTTTAATGAGTTAGCGTTAAATTTCGTCAAACTGACTCAATAACGCAAACACGCATTACTGGCCGGCTTTGAGTTTCATGAAGTAGTCTTCATACTTAACTGTCTTATCCCCCACAGCCGCTTGCCATTCCACGCGATCCAGGTCTTCCTGGGAAGGGAACAGTGCCGGAATGTCACTGAATTTGTCGTTTGACGCCTTCACCGCGGTCAGGTAGCCCGTGTCACGAGAGATCTGTTCCGCAATTTCAGGACGCAACAAAAAATCGATCATCTTGTGCGCCGCCTCAACGTTCTTCGCTGTTGATGTAATCGCAAAGTTATCAACCCAGCCGATACCGCCTTCTTTCGGGAAAACTAACTTCAGTGGCAAGCCTTCTTTTTGAGCCGCTGCCGCGCTGCCGTTCCACAGCATACCTAAACCGACTTCACCAGACAGGTATGGCGCAGCAGGGTTGTCAGAGTTAAACACCAGAACGTTAGGCATCAGCTTCTTGAGTTCTTCATAGGCTTCGTCGATCTGCTTGTCGTCTGTGGTATTACCAGAGTAACCCAGTTTACGCAGTGCAATGTGGAACACTTCACGCGTGTCGTCCATCAGCATCAGTTGGCCTTCAAGTTCCGGCTTCCACAAGTCCGCCCAGCTTTGGAAATCTTCTGGATCGTACATATCAGTATTGACCGCCAATCCCGTAATAGCGACGACGTGTGGAATAGAGTAGTCGTTGTTTGGATCGTAAGGTTTATCCAGATAGTTAGGATCCAGGTTTTTGAAGTTCGACAGCTTCGATTTGTCGATCTTCTGTAGCATGCCTTCATCACGCATCTTCGATACGAAGTAGGTGGACGGCACAACCAAATCGTAACCCTGATTATGCGTCTTTAGCTTGGCATACAAAGTCTCGTTTGACTCGTAAGTCGAGTAGATGACTTTGATACCTGTTTCTTTGGTAAATTGTTCCAGAAGGCTGCTGTTGATGTACGGCCCCCAGTTCATAAATACCAGTTCCTTGTTTTCGTCCGCCTGAACTGTTCCTGAGAACAAAGACAGCGCACATGCACTACCAGCTAATAAAGTAGCCCATTTTTTCATTTACGTTAGCTCCAAACCAAACGTTGCCTATTGCATAACTATAGGCGTTAGATAGAAAAACAGAATGACAAAAATGCCATTCTGTTCGTAGTGTTGATTCTTTCAATCACTCGTGAATTTTACTTCACTTTTTCTCTGGCTAACAACTGAGAAATGATCACCAGAGCTAAAGAAACAACCAACATAATGGTAGCAAGGGCATTCACCTCTGGAG
>NZ_WXWP01000327.1:0-2552 GCF_009904765.1 Vibrio sp. V39_P1S14PM300 | reverse complement strand
AAATGTAGGAGGTTTGGCTACGGAAAACAACTCAATATGAATACGATTATCTTCTTTTTTGGTTGCCGCCACGTCATTGCTGTATTCGTGTAGTCCCATGTAGCCCAGTTCATCTCCGGCTTTTACTTTAATATGGCCTGCGTCCATATCCACTGGTGGCATGGGTAGAGGCAGAGCAACCACACTGCCATCACGCTTTCTCGCTGCACTTTCAGACATCCATTCTGGTTCGGAAACTGCTTCAGGAACCATCACTGAAGGGTCTTCCAATATATTGAATTTACTTTTTTTACCTGAAGCGAACCAGACTATTTTTCCTTTCATCTTTCGTTCAGCAGATGATGGAGATTCACCAAGTTTAATGATTCTACATTTGATCATATGATAAATTTCGTTGCCGATAGCATATGTATTGGTCGCTTTCTCTTCGGCATATAAGTATTCCAATACGGTGCCCTTTGACATTGACACCTTGTGCTCTAGCTTACTTTTCTTTGGTTCGGAATCAAACTTAAATGTACGGACATTTCTCCCGTCATCTAAGAGCTTATAACGTGTTGTCAGGGAAGCGTTGGCACCAATATCGGAAGGTGGCGCTAAGTGCATGTAGAGAGAATAAAGCTTAAAGATCTCTTCGTCTTTTTGGTCAGGAGCGCTTATTTCATGCTCCAGTAATACAAAGTTGTTGCTGTACCTGAGTTTTTGGTCTTTATATGTTGTTGTCTGGTAGTCTGGGTGTATTCGGTAAGCAACAATTCGTCCATCCAGCATCGCTTGTATCGGTCTTAACCCTTTTCCCCATGGCACCATTTTTGACGTCAAATGAACGCCACTGTGCCACCCATAGCCTTGACCGAGGAGATAACGGCCGCTTTTTACTTGGTCGAAGAGTCTGGTGAAATCACTGAGCGTATGATACGGCTCACCATTTCTTTGCGTGATCGGGAAAACTGCGTCCATGAGGTACCTTAATCTGAGAATATGTCTTCAAAGACGATAAATGGAGGGCGGTTCAAATTAATGGCTTTGGTATAAACCACGGCATGAATTTTACCTGCATTTGTGGTGAAACCCGACTCTCCGGTGGTGTTGACGATACTGCCCGATGCCATGGCGGAAACGGATAAAAGTGTCTCGTTAGTTCGAGACAGTATGTTGGTTAAAATGTCTGGTAGAGCGCTGGACATCAAGCTCATACCGGTTCTATAACCTTGTACCCCCTCTTCAACAACGGTGAGTGAGCGTGCGGCAGCCTGTGTTTGGATGAAATCTAATCGGGTATCGAGTGCCGCAATCAAATCATTGATGTACCCACTGAGTTGTTGGCTTATCTGTGTCCATAGTACTTGCTGAAGATATTCAATGGTGTTGCCGGTTCCCAGCAAACGTAATTTGGCGAGTAATTCTGCCGGCGGTTCAAGTAGGTTGGCCTGATAAAGAATACGCAAAATATCTCCATTTGGGTGAACCTGTTCAAAAAGCAGTTCTAACAAAGGTTGGTATTTATCCAATGACTCTCGATCTTCCTGAATATGGAACAGGGCGGAAACAAAAGCGGCAGAAAAGTCATTGGAGTGATTTCTGCTCACGACGTGAGGAGAGAGAATTCGGCTTTGTTCGTACACCATGGCCTTGAAGTCATCGTCACTGTATGAGGGAGACAGTAAAACACCCCAGTCATTGGAGACGCCGACTTTATCTTCCCAGAAGGGCGATCTTTGACCTGCAACATAAGTGCAAAAGTTATGTGTGTCGGGGTAAGTTTCTGTTGGCGTATTTTTAGATAACGTGGAGTTGGCCTTATAAGCGTCGCTACTCTCTTTGAGCACGAGTATGCATTCTTTTAATGGTAACTCGCTCACCGTACCAAGGCCTCGCGCATTAAGCACGCCGGAACCAATTTGACCACCGCCAGATTCACGAAGTTCGAAAGGTGCGTTGGCATAGGGTTGCCCATTAGGGTATCGACAAACGAGGTCGAGAGTGTAGGTACCTTCCTGATCTTCGGTCACAGAGACGGACGGATTCTGAACACCACCAAGACACATGGTATTGGCTTTATTCATGGTCATCTGATCAGACAGCCGGCAGACTCCTATGCCTTCGATACTCACTGTTGGAGAGGCGGAAATAAATTCGGCTTCGGACTCGATAGTGCCGGATGCAACCCCTTTTTTATCGCCTCCTGCATCGCCAGTGCTTTTGGAAAACTTACTTCCTTTAATGGCAATGCTGTTTCCTCCATCCATTGAAACCGTTGTTGTGCCATCCGCTAGATCGGCAGATTTGGCGTTGTTGCCATAAGGGATAGGAACCACGGGTTTACCGACGGTGGTTAAACAGACATCCGGTAAAGTGGCGTTCGCCTCTCCTCCAGAGCCTTGATGGACAACGCTTAATCCATTTGCACAAACGGTGACACCCATAATACGCTCCCAAATAAGCCAGGGAGTTATGATATACAATAAAGCACGTATAAATCTCACCAAAAGAGTAGGTAAAAAGAATGCTTTAATGTGACTTTGCACTAACTTAGAAGATCTGTGTTGCAA
>NZ_WXWP01000383.1:0-2578 GCF_009904765.1 Vibrio sp. V39_P1S14PM300 | reverse complement strand
GAACAGACTCATCGATGAATCAAGAAACCTGGTACTCAGTTATTCCTCACTACGATCATTTTAATGCGTCCGTTGAGCAATACCAAAACATTTCCCATGTTAACTTTTTCACTGCTCAACCACGCCTGAAACAAGCGATCAACAAATTCGTAGCCGGAAAAGGACTAACAAAAGTACTGCTGGTCAATTCTCCGGACAATCCGGTATACAGGCAACTTCTGCAACAACACTTGTCTGACCTTGATTCTGCTGCACCGGTTATCTACACCGAATCCCTGGATCCAAAACATGTATTCGGAACGTACGAAGCTCATTCCGGCGAAGTCACAGTTCAATTGCCTGGCTTATTGGAAAAAGCAAATGGCGGGTACCTGGTATTGTCCGCCAACTTCCTGTTGAGCAATCCTATGAACTGGTTACTACTTAAAGCCGCCGTTTTTGGTGAGCCCGTACAGCAGATCAACTCAGCGCCGACGCACCTTAGCAACAATGTGACAGACAAACATTACAACGTAAAATTGGTCATTGTGGGCGATCGCGGCCAACTGGGTGAAATAGATTATCTGGACAGTGACATATACTCTGGCATGTGCATGTTTTCCGAGGTAGAGCCTGAAATCGAGCTGACAGAACAAAGTATCTCCACATATCTTGGCTATTTGAAATGGTTATGTGCTACTTACGATCTTCCCGAGTTAACTCAAAGTGGCATTGAGCGTCTGATGGTTGCCGGTGCACGTCTTACTGAAGACCAGAGCTACATGCCTTTGGATGTGATTTGGTATCGCTCACTACTTGAAGAAGTCAGTATTGATTTAACATCTGGTGACAACGTAACAAAAGAGACGTTGGATAAAGTCATTGATGCCCGCCTCTACCGAGAATCTTACCTGCCCGATCGCGCTCTGTCCGATATTCTCGATGGTCAGGTGATCATTGAAACCAAAGGTGAACGCGTTGGTCAGGTGAACGGGCTCACTGTGATTGATGTTCCCGGGCATCCGCTTTCATACGGTGAACCAGCGCGTATTTCGTGTGTCATTCACTTTGGTGACGGTGACATTTCTGACGTAGAACGTAAAGCCGAGTTGGGTGGCAACCTGCACGCGAAGGGCATGATGATCATGCAGGCCTTTGTAAGCAGCGCAATGAATCTCGATGAGCCCATGCCCTATTCTGCCTCCGTCGTATTTGAACAATCGTACTGCGAGGTCGATGGTGACAGCGCATCTCTCGCTGAACTCTGCTCTTTCGTGAGTGCGTTATCCGAGTATCCTATTAACCAACAGATTGCGGTCACTGGCGCGGTGGATCAATTTGGACGCGTCCAGGCAGTCGGCGGGTTGAACGAAAAAATCGAAGGCTTCTATCACGTTTGTAAACATCAGGGTCTGACCGGTTCACAAGGCGTTATTCTGCCCAAATCTAACCTGAAACATTTGGCGCTTCATAAAGATGTAGTGAAGAGCATTCAGGATGGAGAGTTCCATATCTGGTCTGTGTCGACGGTTGATGAAGCAGTACCTATTATTATGGGTAAACCTTTCAGGGGCGATGATGAAGAAAGTGTGATTCATAAAATCGCTGAACGCATCGAGAACTTTGAACGACACGAACACCCTACAGGCTTGATGGATCGAATAAAAAACTGGTTTGTCTAGAACTGATCGGAGTTGTTTAGCTTACACCTGTTCACTAAGATGCACCTGTCAAAAATTGGAGTAATTGATAATGCAAAACAAACGTGATTCATACAATCGTGACGATCTGTTAGCCTCTAGCCGTGGTGAGCTATTTGGTCCGGGTTACCCTCAACTGCCTGCGCCAAATATGCTGATGATGGACCGTGTTACCAAGATGTCTGAAACTGAAGGCGACTATGGTAAAGGTCTAATCCTGGCGGAGCTGGATATTACTCCTGATCTATGGTTCTTCGATTGCCACTTCCCTGGCGACCCTGTTATGCCTGGCTGTCTGGGCCTGGATGCAATGTGGCAACTTGTTGGCTTCTTCCTTGGCTGGGTTGGCGGCAAAGGTAAAGGCCGTGCACTGGGTGTCGGTGAAGTGAAGTTTACTGGTCAAATCCTGCCGACCGCAAAAAAAGTCACGTACGAAATCAATATGAAGCGTGTTGTAAACCGTAAACTGGTTATGGGCTTGGCTGATGGCCGCGTCCTTGTTGACGGTAAAGAAATTTATGTGGCAAAAGACCTGAAAGTTGGCCTTTTCCAGGACACTTCTGCTTTTTAATTAGCAGAGTGAATAAAAGCGGCTCACTTGAGTCGCTTTTTTGTTATCAATCAAATTAGTTATAGTGCATCAGATTACGATATGACAAACAAAAAGCCCCTTTCGGGGCTTAGTTCTCCATTTACAGTATGTGGATTTGAAGATTTTTACTTGTAGAGGCCAGCTTGTTTATCATCTCTGGCGTCACGCCAACCGCCTAACCAATACGATCGCACATCCATCTGTTGATAAGGGCATGTTTCCGACGAACGGCCGTTCAGACCTGCTTTATATCCTTGAGATTGCGCTCGTTCCAGGCGGTCACGCTTTTGTCTCTTCATAGTGTCGT
>NZ_WXWP01000210.1:0-2661 GCF_009904765.1 Vibrio sp. V39_P1S14PM300 | reverse complement strand
CACTATAGGCAAAAAATTTATATTTTTTTCTTACAGATTGTAATCCACGACTCATACGTGCATAATTCCGAGTCAAAAAATAAAGCGTTAACGCTAATAATTAATTCGTCAGAATCGGCTAAATCTATGATGGTGAACACTGAGTACCTCAAAAATACGCTATCAGAGTTAAGTGAGTTCAGGCCTTCTCCGAAAGCCTGCTACCTTGGCTTTGCCCTGCTATTCATTACGATCCTTACTTACTCCGTGTCCATGCGTACCGCACCAGACACATCGGCAGCCTGGAGACTTCCCCCTCTGGAAGAGCCGCCAATCTCCGTAGAGCACCCTGTCACGTCCAGTTTTAGAATATATAATGCGCATATTCAGGGCTCTTTTTTTATTTCCGCACTGGATGCAGGAATGAGTTCCTATGAAATCAGTACCTTAGTCAGTACATTAAATTCACATTTTAACTTTGTCACCATTCCAGAAGACGGCGCTGAATTTTCTGTCGAGTTTGATGATATTAAATCGTCAAAGGTCCGAGCTTTTTATTATAAAGATCAGGACAAGCAGTTTTTTGCTATGCGTTATAAAAATGGTCACTTCTATAATCAAGACGGCGTCGCACTTGAGGAAGAAGCATTTCTGTTACAACCAACCACAGTCCATTTTCCTATCAGTTCAGGCTTTGACTTAGATCGCTTGCACCCGATCACACGCAGAGTCACTCCCCATCACGGCACAGACTACATGACTCCCGTTGGTACACCTGTGATGAGCATTGGTTCTGGTGAAGTCATCGCTTCGCGTTACGACCGGTTCGCTGGTAACTATATTACCGTGCGTCACAGCAACGGCTACGCCACTCGCTATCTGCATTTATCAAAACGCTATGTACATAAAGGCCAGATCATCAAAAAAGGTCAACCGATCGGATTGACTGGCAATACTGGCAGAACAACAGGCCCCCACCTGCATTTTGAGCTGCTGAGTAACGGGAAGGCGATTGATTTTGAACGTTACCGCTATCAGTTGAAATCTCCTAAATCGGACATTCTACTGAGCCGGGCAGAAAAAAAAGAAATGCAACTTGAGATTCAGCTGTTTATGGCACGAGTGGCAGAGCAGCAGCAACTCGGCTTAGCGATGAACTCTCCCAAAAACAATGAGCGTCCCGCAAAACCACTGGCTCAGTAGTCGATCTCATAAAAAGTAATTCTCATTAAAAAAGAGGCTCTTTGAGCCTCTTTTTTATCTATCGATTCCAATACGTCTAGCGCCAAACTCCCCACTCTCCCGTAGTTCCGGGTTCATCTCCCTGGGTCCACCACTGCGCTGTCCACTCTCTGCCAGCATGCGACACCACATCGCCCGCCACATACGTTGCACTCACGCTCCAGGCATTTTCTGGCTGAGGTGGCGGCGTTGTGTCGTCTTTGATGAGTGAGACTTGATAGCTGTAGGAATCATCCGGCGCAAATACTTGATTGGCATAAATGTTAGCGGTGTCATACATGTAATGGTTCATTTCTTCGTGCCAAATGCCAATAAACCACTCGCCTTGTTTACTCTCATTGAATTGCGCTGCTAACTCCGCAGACCAGGTCGCTGTGTTATTGGCAGTGATTGGCAAGCTAACGTCCGTGTTTTCGCTCCCACTTGCGTCAAACGTACGCAGACGAACGGTATCTCCAGGTTCAACCGGGCCGAAACCTTGAGAAACAAAATAGCCCAACGCCGTCAGGTTATCTGCCGGGTCTGTTGGATCGGTTGGATCCGTTGGTCCCGTGCTGCCATCACCACTGAAGGTAATGTCACTACAGTTATAAAAGCCTTCGCCTGCCGGGTCTTCGCGTTGCCAGCGCGTATACAAAATGGCATCACCATTGCGGCCAGCAGGTAAAGTAACCTTGAAGCGATAACGCTTATCCTCACCAACCTGAGTATTCCCGGCCGTATCCACCAGCTCAAGATCATCCCAAGTGAGTGGCGCATTGTGGTCATATCCGGGTTTGGTCAGGTAGAACTCCCAGAATGAAGGATTGTGTGGTGCTGTTGCATTGAACACCAGTTCGATTTGATTGTTGGCATCGAGGGTGATGGCCGTCTTTTGCCAATACGGTGATGGTATATCTAAACCCGATTTGGCGCTGTCGGCCGCAGAGCAGAGGCTGCCATCACGAACGGTCGCTTTCACATGAGCCATATCGTTGTAATTCGCAACATTGGCCGCAACCTCATTGCGCTGCACAAATGGATAGGCTCCTGATTCATCGTAAGCAGCCTGACAAGCCTGGTTAGGGATGTTGTTATCCCAAAAACCGCCGTCGAGATAACACGTATTCTGTCTTGCACTTGGAAACTCTACCCAACCATGAGCATTGGCCGCAACAGGCATCATCAGCCCTAAGCCAGATGCCGCCAACATCAGTGACGTTATTTTTTTCATCATTTTATCCTTGTGTAAGTCCGGCTCATTACCGCAAGGGCTCTGAGCATGCACATGCCAAGAATGGCTCTAACAAATTAGCAAGGAAATGTTCAAAAATCGGGTTGGTGTCTCTGATCTGCTATCTCCTTTCCAATCAATCGGCAACAAACATAAAGTTGCGTCTGTCGCTTCGAGTCACTTCAAAGTTTAATTATTGAGCGAAATGGAATTTAACCGTCTAGCAT
>NZ_WXWP01000316.1:0-2694 GCF_009904765.1 Vibrio sp. V39_P1S14PM300 | reverse complement strand
GAGTTAAGGTCAATGGCTAGTTTCAAATTTTATAATATTCAAATTCTTCCACTCGACAAAAATGACAAGATGATTGGTGCGGATGGCTACAAGGCTGTTTTTTCCTCTCTTAAGCTTAAAGTTGACGAGTACCTAAGTAAGAAGAACTTACTCGGTATTTCACATAACCTACGTAATGACTTTTTCTTTGCTCCAGAGTCTATGACGATAAGAGACGATATTGCGTATGGTACTATCATGAAATACGACAACGTCGAAAAAGTCTTCGGTACTTTGGATGACGAAGAAAAGTATGTATCGTCAGGAGGTGACTCTAGTAAAAAGTACTTGTTCCGCTTTGTTTTCGACTTCAATAAGCACATTTTGGCGATCGAAAAGGGTAAAGGTTTACCTTCGGTGCACGTTCTAACAGAAGCCTTGGAAGGCTTCCTCGATGAACATCGCCAAGCTAAGTACCCTAACTACACTATCCACATAATTGAGATGACCAATTCGGAGTCTCTCATTAAGGTCATCGATGAAGCTGAATCTTATAAGCGAGTTCAAGTCGAACTAACGTTTTCAAACTCGGAAGATTGGTCGGACGCATTAGAAGAAGAGATGTTAAAGTCGGTTGAACAGGAAATGAAGGACAAACATATCGATTCTATTGTGCACGTAGAAAAAGCTGCGAAAAAGTCGGTTATGTCTGAGCCAACAAAAAACGCTATGGCATACTTAGGTTTAGCGTGTAAATTTGGTAATGCAGCTATTCGTTATAAGGATAAGCTCGGCAAAACTGAAACCTATAAAATGACTGATGCCCCAATAGTTGAGCCCGTTAAAGAAAGGGAAGGTGGCGAAACTAAAACTGAGTTAGACTTTGCACTAGATGTGAAAATTGCGATTAACAAAGCCAATGAGCTAGCTTTGAACGCTAAAAAGCTTTTTACAAAGCTGAGAAAAGGTATAAATCATGAGAAAGGCAGTAAATAAAGTACCTATACTGAGCGTACTTTTTAGAATCGCTAATGCATATGTGTACAAGGGGGAGCCAGTACACTTGCGACAGACAGCGCCTTTTGAAATGTGGAAGCAGCGTATAGGGAAGGGGTTACTCTTCTCTATCGTTTCAGGATGCCTTATGGCATATGCATTGATTCATAACAATATATCTGATTTTAACCCAGAAGACGCTATTTTGGGCATCTTCCCCGATATACTTGGCTTTGGCATAGGTGTTTTTGCATTGCTGTTTGCGCTGCCAACTGAGTTTTTAGACAAGCTCCGCCAAAGCGTAAAAAATTCAAATGGTGACAGTAAGATTACTGGTCCGGAAATGCTACCAGCAGATATGGCGTATCCGTTGTTAGTTTATAGTGTGATTATGTTGCTTTCGGTGTTCTTTCGAGCTTTCCCTGATGAGCCCGTGACGACAACTCTCTCAACTATAATGCTGATCTATGGTTTTGTAGTCACTCTAGAGTTACTCAACTCTATATTTATGACAGCGTCTTACATGTTGTTTACCCGTAGAAGCACTGACAGTACCGAATAAACCACATAACAATCTGTTTAAGAGTGATTCGCAACGCTTGGCATTTTTGCTATGCGTTGCGTTTTGTGTTTAAGGTGTTTTGCGGGAGCTTCGGTATTGCGTTGCTCACACCTTAACAGGGCGTTATGTGATTAATCATCAATCGAGGAAAAAATGAATAAGATAGTAGTAGGCTTGATTTTGAGCTTTGTCTTAGTTGGTTGTTCAAATCTGGGCACGACTCGTGCCGTTAATGGAAATATAGTCCAAAACATCGAAGATCCTAACGACTTTGGTTCAATTGCGTATGTTGATTATTACGATGTTGATACGCTAAGAGCAATCGAGAAAAATAAAGCGGAACTAGCGTTTGAAGAGCCTGATTATTCGAAGATTCCGGTAAATGGATATTTGCTGGCACATGTTAAAGCACCAACAATTGAATCGGCAGATACGAAGTGGTGGAAAACCGTAGTTGTTGACGAAGCTGGAAATGTGTTGGCGAAGAAGCAAGGTAGTGCAAGCGTAGCGTCATACGAGACAACGAATGGAATTACAGTATGGAAAAACTCTATGTTAGTTGTGCTACCAGAAGTTCAACCTCCTTTTAATGTTTACATTGTCAGTGACTTATTAAATAAGCGCTGGGGATACAAAGTTCTGGGTAAAAATTAATCACATAACAAAGCATTTAAGAATGATTCGCAACGCGCGGCATTTTTAGTTTAAAATTTGGGTTTTGTATTGACGGCTTAATAGTTCAGGTCAAGTGGCAGCTTTGCTTCCCCTTAACGAGACGTTTCTTAATAACTGTATATCAAAGGTGATTAGTTGTGGATAGTGAGGAAAAAATAAGTCAGATTCTCAAAGAACTGGAAGATAAGCTAAGGCGTAAGCATGAAGACTCTGTAATAGAAATTTTTAGAAAGCGGGTGGAGAAGTTAGCAAGAAGAGAGAAAAAAACGCTAATTTCTGCTCCTTTAGACGGACAAGACCGCGAGCTGGGTGCGGACTTTTTTATTACAGAAGGTACAAGATTCGCGATATTTGAGTTTAAGTATAAGGTGGGTGATATTGTAAGCGAAAACGACAAGCCACTCAGAAAGACTTTGTGTGAAACTCTTCAGGGTGCCAAAATTCCTTATAATCAGCATATTAACTGTCACTATATTGCATGG
>NZ_WXWP01000380.1:0-24148 GCF_009904765.1 Vibrio sp. V39_P1S14PM300 | reverse complement strand
GATAAGTACAGTATCGATAGTACCGACTATACAGTTGGTCAGGATAATGTACAGAAGTGGGGTTTTGACGTCCATAACCCGGTATTTGGTGTAAGTGCTGGCCTGATCGCTCTCTTTATTGTGGCAGCTTTGGTGCTTGATGCTCACACAGCGAAAACCGCATTGGATGGCTTGAAATGGAGCATCATTGGTGCGTTCGACTGGCTGTTTATTTGGTCGGGAAACATTTTCGTGATTTTTTGTTTGGCGCTGGTGGTATCGCCATTTGGTAAAATTCGTTTGGGTGGTAAAGATGCCACGGCAGACTTTTCCTTTATCTCCTGGCTGTCAATGTTATTTGCCGCGGGGATGGGGATTGGCCTGATGTTCTGGAGTGTCGCTGAACCGGTTGCTTATTACACGGGCTGGTATGAAACACCGTTGAATGTGGCACCGAACACACCGGAAGCTGCCAAAATGGCGTTGGGTGCGACGATGTTCCACTGGGGATTGCACCCTTGGGCCATTTACGGTGTTGTGGCACTGTCACTGGCATTTTTTGCCTACAACAAAGGTTTGCCGCTGTCGATTCGCTCGATCTTCTATCCGTTGCTGGGCGATCGCGCCTGGGGATGGGCTGGTCACGTTGTGGACATTCTGGCGGTATTAGCGACGCTGTTTGGTCTGGCGACATCGCTGGGTCTGGGGGCGCAGCAAGCCGCCAGCGGTATCCACCATGTGTTTGGTGTGGAATCGGGGCTGGGCCTTCAGATTATCGTGATCATCGCGGTCACGGCGCTTGCTACGTATTCCGTCATTCGTGGCCTGGAAGGCGGGGTGAAGCTGATCAGTAACATCAATATGATCGTGGCATTTTTGCTGCTGATTATGGTAGCGCTGATTGGTTACGCCATCACGTTTGGCTCGATCCCAACCACTTTTATGGCCTACGTAGAAAACATCATTCCGCTGAGTAACCCTCATGGCCGGACGGATGAAGCCTGGTTCCAGGGTTGGACAGTATTCTACTGGGCTTGGTGGATTTCTTGGTCACCATTTGTCGGCATGTTCATTGCGCGCGTCTCTAAAGGTCGTACAGTACGTGAATTCATCACTGCAGTTTTGATCGTTCCAACCTTGGTGACGCTGGTATGGATGTCTGTATTTGGCGGTATGGCAATTGAACAGGTGGTGGACAAAGTAGGCCAGCTAGGCTCGGAAGGTCTGACGGACGTATCACTGGCGATGTTTGAAATGTTCGACGTTCTGCCTATGGGTAAAGTGCTGTCGACCATCGCTGTGGTTCTGGTGCTGGTGTTCTTCATCACCTCGTCTGACTCTGGCTCTCTGGTGATTGATAGCATCACGGCCGGCGGTAAGGTGGATGCGCCTGTTCTGCAACGTATTTTCTGGGCTGTGATGGAAGGTGCAGTGGCCGCCGTTCTGCTGTGGATTGGTGGTACGGAGGCCATTCAGGCATTACAGGCCGGCGCGATTTCAACCGCGTTGCCGTTTACCATTGTGTTACTGCTCATGTGTGTCAGCCTGGTTATGGGGATGCGCACGGAGCGACAGCAATAAACACTGTGTCGCATTCAGGAAAGGGGCCATTGGCCCCTTTTTTTATTGCTTACGTTTTTGAATCGCTTGATTAGAGCAGGAAATCTTTGAGCGGTTGCTCTTTACTGTAATGGTGTGCAATTTGCGCCTGCAGTAACTCTGCGGTGGCAATCGCGTCGATCAGCGCGTGATGGGGAGTATACAGCGGCAGTCCATAACGGGAGCGACTTTGACCCAGACGTACCGACTGAGGTTTTTTGCCTTTCAGCCGATTAAGCAGACCACCGAACTGTTTCTTTTGAATTGTGCTTTCCAGTTCCATCGTGTCTACAACTGGAAATTCAATCCCTTCGCCGATGCGCGCCCGTAGCGCCGAGTCAAAAAACATCCGTTCAATCGGGTTGTAATGCACCACCGTGATTTTGCCGGCCATCTGCTCCAGCACTTCTTGGTATATCTCACTCAAATCGGGTGCATCGAGAATATCACTGTGAGTGATGCCGTGAATCACAATCGACTCTTCAGGCAACTGTTTGCTGGGGCGGACGGTCCAGTGCCTGGCTTTATTGACGAAGATCCGGTTCAGGGTAAACGGCACCGTCCCAATGGTAATGATGTCATCTTCTTTGGCATTTAAGCCGGTTGTTTCGAAATCCATCGCCAGAAATACCACATCTTCCATTGGGGTAGATGCTGGAGGCACTGCCTGACCATAGAACGCCAGCAGTGCCGGATCCTGAATCAGTTGTTGCTTCTGACGAAACTTGTTTTCCCAGTCAACCAGCGGGCTGGATACACTTCTTGTCAACATGGCGTTACCTTATTTAAAGCTTTTGCCGGCCTGATAACGGAACTTGAGGAAGTTCTGTGCGTTACTCAGGATCTGGAAGGCGTCTTTGAGGTTACGGCGCTCGAAATCGGACAGGTGCTCTGGCTCAATATTGTTGTCGGGCTCAATGTTGTTTTCGACATCGTAGGCTTGGTGACGAATTCGCACCATAGAGATGAATTCCAGTGCGTCTCGCAAATCTTCTGCTTTGCCTTTTGGCAGAATACCTGCGTCGATGATGTCATCCAGACGTTCAAAGGAGTTTTGTGAACGGGAGCCAACCGCCAGAGCGTGCACCCGGATCAAATCTGCCAGTGGCGCTGTACCGCGACGTTTAAGGTTGATCGAGTTATTGTGACGACCGTCTTTTTCCATCACAAAGTCTTTGAAGAAACCCAGAGGCGGCGTGCGGTTCAGCGCGTTGCGTGCCAGACAGGCCAGGAAGCGGTTATTTCTTCGTGCTCGACGCACAATAAAGCCGTTGAGTTGTTCTGCCCACTTCAAGCGGCCATAGACGCCATCCAGGTCAAAGAAAATAGAGGCGTTGAGCAGCGCTTTCGGGTTCGGGTTATCAATCCAGTCAGCAAAACACTCTTCCCACTCGCGGCGGGTCATCCGCCACGTTGGGTTAGTCGCCATGATGTCCCCGGTACAGTAGCTGTAGCCACATTTCGCCAGTCCGTCGCACACGAATGTCGCCAGCTCAGCAAAATAGGCGTCATGTTTGTCTTTGTCGAAACTGTCATCAAGGATAATGGCGTTATCCTGGTCGGTGACTATCAGTTGTTCGTCGCGACCCATAGAGCCCAGGGCGAGAAAACAGTATGGCACCGGAGGCTGACCAAACTGCTCTTCCGCCAACTCAAGAATACGCTGTTTGAAGCTGCGACCAATCACTGACATGGCACTGCCGACCATGTGAGAGTTGGCATCTTCGTTGACTAATCTGACAAAGCTGTCTTTGACCTGTTCTGACAGCGAAGCGAGGTCGTCTATTGTCTGCTGCTGGAAGATACTGCTGACCAGCAGCAGTGAGTTCTGTGATTCATAGCGGACGATGTCTGTGGCTTCGATGACACCAATCGGCTTTTTATCTTTGAGTACCGGCAGGTGATGCACGTTGTAACGCAGCATGGTTAGCATGGCTTCATAGACATAGGCGTTGTGATCAAGCGAAATGACTTCGGTGGTCATCACAGAAGCCACCTCATCCTGCGGATCCAGACCCGCTGCCAGAACTCGCGTACACAAGTCTCGGTCGGTAATGATACCGAGCAGGGAAGAGCTGTCATCTTCATCATCCTCTAACACTTCGGTGTCGATGATCAGCAATGACGACACATTCTCTTCAGCCATTTTGATCGCGGCGTTCTGTATGGTTTCGTTTTTCTGTACGAATGGCGCTTCACCGCTGAGCAAGGTACGCACTTTGGACGTGGTTAAGTCGTTTTGTTCGTTGCTACTAGAGATCGCCTGACGCAAACGGGCGTTATCCTGCACCTCGACAAAATCCGCGAAGCTGTCGTGATTTTCATACAGGTCCTGGAAGATGTCTTCGGGGATGCAATAGAGCAAAGTATCTTCAGTGGCTTTGGCGGGAAAACGCACTTTGTTATTGGTCAGCAGACCCATTTGACCGAACAGCGCCCCTTGATCCAGGCGGTTATACAGTTCGCCCTTACGTCGGTATACTTCCACGACGCCACTACGCACCACATACAAGTCATGAATTTGATCACCGAAGTGGATGATGGGCGTATCTTCACGGAAGTAAGAGATTTCAACATGTCGCGCGACATGTTGCAGAACCTCTTCCGGCAGTTCGTTAAAAGGAGGGTGTTGCGAAAGAAAATTTTGAATTTCAAGCAGTTCTGCTTCCATCATGCACTCCATTAGGGTGTTTTCATAGATACTACATGAAGAGGGTAAATATCTCTAATTGCGACGGTATTTTGTCGGAAATAAATGGCAGAGTAGTGTTAATTTATTGTCATGTGACAATAAAATGTCAAAATAAAATTGTTTAAAAACATGTGGTTATAAATTTTAAAAAAACTATCAATACTGCGTGCACATAATATAAAATCTGGTTAATATTCGCACTTCTATCTGTTCCTAAAAATAACGTAATGCCAATGAAAATTTCACTGAAACAAAAGCTGATTGGCGCCAGCCTGTCAGCGGTCGTTGCTATGGCAACGGCACTAACCTGGCTGTCGGCGGACCAACTTTTTGAACAAACCCGTAATGGCGTGTACGCCCGTGCCGAAAGTCTTGCCACCGCAGCTTCTTCCGGTATCTCTGACTGGGTTAACATCCGTAAGAGTATTTCCACTGCTTTCAACGATTACTCGCAAGAAATGGATGTTGTTCCTTATCTGCAACAGGCGCGGAAAGCGGGTGGCTTCGATGACATCTTTTTTGGGACGCCGGCTGGCGAGATGTACCGCTCTCATCCTGAACGTAATCGTGCCGATTACGATCCTCGTACGCGTCCTTGGTACAAAGACGCGCAAGCGGCAGGCAAGCAAATCATTACTACGGCCTACCAGGATGCGATCACCAATGCATTGTTGGTGACCATCGCTGAGCCAGTACGTAAAAACGGCCAGTTTGTCGGTGTTGTTGGTGCGGATGTACTGATTGATCAGTTGATCAATGATGTGATCAGCCTGGATGCCGGCGACAATGCATTCGCTATGTTGATTGACAAGCAGAACGGCACTTTCCTGGCCCACCCGGATAAATCCCTGATCCTTAAGCCCGTGAACACCATTGCCAAATCACTTACGATGAGTTCGATTGAAGATGCTGCGAATGCAAAGCGCATCGATGACATCACAGTGAGAGGTCAGGATAAACTGCTGTACTTCAAGAATATTCC
This sequence comes from Vibrio sp. V39_P1S14PM300, assembly GCF_009904765.1. NCBI lineage: Bacteria > Pseudomonadati > Pseudomonadota > Gammaproteobacteria > Vibrionales > Vibrionaceae > Vibrio > Vibrio sp. V39_P1S14PM300. The sequence continues at coordinate 18,896 of NZ_WXWP01000380.1, read as the reverse complement.
GGGTACGGACTGGGTATTCGCGATCCAAATGGACAAATCCACAGAAGAAGCGGCGCACGCACAGCTCCTTCGTGGCCTGATCATTACCGCCGTGATCATCACTATCATCGTGATTGCTCTTGTTTCCTGGTTGGTGAGCTTCCTGTTCCGTGATCTGGGCCGGGTGTCTGTTGCGTTGGAAGAGATTGCATCTGGTGAAGGTGACCTGACTCAACGTTTGGAACCACGCAGTGATGATGAAGTTGGCCAATTGGCGCAAAACTTCAACGTGTTTGTGGGTAACATGCACACCATGGTCTCGAAGCTGAGCCACGTTTCAGCGGCTCTGTCTGAACAAGCGAAGCAAACCGCATCGCACGCCGAAGAGCGTAGCACCCGCATTCGCACGCAGCAGGATGAAATCAATATGGTCGCCACCGCGATCAATGAGATGGCTGCTGCGACACAAGAAATCGCAGGCAACGCGGACAACACAGCGCAAAGCTCAACTGAAGCCGTTACCGCTTCTAAGCATGGCGCCGAGCAAGTGAATCAGACTCAAGGTTCTATCCAGAATCTGGCAGAAGAAGTTCAGGTTGCAACGGAAGTGATTAAAGAGCTGGAAGTGCACGGCAACAGCATCAATACTATTTTGTCGACCATTCAGGACATCGCGGAGCAAACCAACCTGTTGGCACTGAATGCGGCGATCGAAGCGGCACGTGCGGGTGAGCAGGGGCGGGGTTTTGCTGTGGTAGCTGACGAGGTTCGTGTTCTGAGCCAACGTACGCATGCCTCAACACAAGAGATCCAGCAGATGATTGAAACGCTGCAGGGCACAACGGCGAAAGCGGTCGGCATTATGGATGACAGTCGTATGCTGGCGACCACCAGTGTTGATGACGCGAATCTGGCAGCAGCAAGTCTGACTCAGATTCAATCCGCTGTGGAGAGCATCAGCGATATGGCCACTCAGATTGCATCGGCCGCTGAAGAGCAAGCGTCGGTCACGTCGGAGATTACTCGTAACACAGTCGGTATCCGTGACGTGTCGAATGAGCTGGCAGACGAAGCGCATGAAGCCGCGTCTCAGGCTGCGCAGCTTTCTGAGCTGTCTTACGAGCTGGAACAAGAAATCAGCCGCTTCAAGCTGTAACTCCTCTCGACCAAAACAAAAACGCCAGTCTCAGACTGGCGTTTTTTTATCAGTGTCCGTTAGAATAACGAACGTCATTCATGCACGGGCGTTCTCAGTCGATCAGGCCATAAGACTGGCTCAGAACATCAATGATTTCCTGTTTCGGATTTGCGCTGAGGTGAACCGGTTGCCCAGTGATTTTCTCTGCAATGCCTGTGTAGGTGCGTGAGACCGCCATCAGAGCGTCTTGCGGCAGTTCATTGTCGTGCGCCAATGCTTCACGCTCTGGCATGCGATCTTTATTCAACAGGATATCCGGGTCTGGGAAGTAGTTGAGCAGAAACTGACGGAAGTCTTCTTTTGAGTTTTCGACTATCTCGCCATTCTGATACGCTTTCGCATCCCAAATTCGGGAGGAATCTGGTGTGCCAACTTCGTCCATGTAAATCAGCTTCTCCTGACCGGAAGCATCAGTTACATAGCCGAATTCAAATTTGGTATCAACAAAGATCTGACCCACGTTAGCCAGTGCTTCACTGATCACACCGAAACCGTCTTTAAGCAAGGTTTCATACTGAGTGATATCCGCCGCCGAGGTGAAGTTAAACGCAGCGAAATTGTCTTCGATATTCTGACGAGTGATGTTGACATCATCCGCTTCTGGAACGCCCGGAATGCCGCTCAGAATACCTTTAGTCGATGGTGTGATCAGCAATTCAGGCAATGGTTTGTCTTTCTCGAGCCCCTCCGGTAGTTGAATACCACAGAACTCGCGTTCGCCTTTGGCGTACGCACGCCACATGGAGCCTGTGATGTACTTGCGGCAAATGGCTTCAATTTTGATCGGTTTCGCTTTTTGAACGATCCAAACAAAAGGGTGAGGGATATCCAAAATATGGCTGTCGGCCAATCCATGCTGTTGGAAAAGTTTAAACCAGTGATTGGAGATCGCATTTAATGCGGCGCCTTTACCCGGTACTCCTTTCAAACCACCTTCGCCTTTCCAGATACAGTCAAAAGCGGAAATCCGGTCGCTGATCACCATGATCGCCAGCGGCGCATCCGGGGCGACATTATAGCCTTTTTCTTGAATTAGACGTTTGCTGTCCTCTTCGGTCAGCCAGTAGACGGAGCGGACTTTACCGCTATGAACCGGTAGGTGGGTACGAATGGGAAGATCGTCGTTTACGGCGAGAACTTGATCGGCAAGGCTCATTGAGACATTCCTATCTAGAGTTAAGAAGCATACAGTCGATGATTTGAGCTTCGATGCTCTGGCTCAAAACACCAGTTCGACAGGCATCATACCAGAACTATTTCTGGCTTCCAGATAAAAAGCAAACGTTTGCCTTAAAATATCATGCCACCGACTGAGATCAAAAATAGACATAATAGATAGAAAAAAGCCTCCTTACAGGCGGAGGCGCAAAGACAGTCAAAAGCATGGCAGTGGGTATCACACATCGCTGTCGATTCGTTGAACTTGTTAATGGTACTGTTTGGTTCTGCCTTCAACGAAAAAAACTTCACAGTGATGCACACGACCAAAGTCTTTCAACAGGTGCTGATTGACCACATCAATTTGATTCGATGCCACAACGGCACTGGCATTGCCTGATTTGATCGCTTTTATCACGATCTCCAGTTCAGACTGAGATCGGGAAGGCTTCATCTGAATGATTTTGTTGCAGCTGACGTTAGACGCTGCAAATTGCTTGTAATCCGGACGAGGACACTCGGCGGTAAACAAAATCCATTGACCCTGAGATGATAAACCTGCCAGACGTTGCAGGGCTTCCCGAGGGATCTTCATCGGTTCAGTCGGTTGCGCCAATACATTGTATTTAGAAAATGAAGCTGAGTGTGTATGTGCCTGAAACATAACTTAACTGTCCTTATATACATGCTGTATGTGTATACAGTAGTTTTAAATAAGGAACTGATCAAGTGGTTTTTGTGTAGGGGATAGGGATAGTCGACTGGATAAATGAGAGTTTTCTTAGCCAACTATATGTAAAATAAAGATTATTTATTGGTTTCGGTGCGGGGTTTAACATTGGAAAAGTATGATGATTTGTGACCGGATATACAGTTTTGTCTTGTGCCGATGTCAGAAAAGTACTGTATACAGTAGTGAGTGTGACCTTGGGGAAGAAGGATGAGACGAAGGAAAAGTCAATAAGCGCCAACGGGCGCTTATTATCGGGTTGTTAACGTGGCTGAATTTGCTGACGTTCTCTGTGCTGAAGCTCTGCGAGGTTAAACTGGCGTACATCCAGTGAAGCTAGGTCATTGCAATTTTTGCATGAGTGGTGTGCTTTGCCGTCAATGTACTCGTGCTTTGCCAGCAAGTTTGGCTTTTTGCACCAGTCGCAGATTCCTTCAATAGTAAACATAGTCTCTCCCACCTGTGTTGAGTTAGGTGTCATTTTCGGCGGCGATTATGACATAGTTGCCTAACACGAGTTAACTATTTGTTACTCAGAGTGCGAGAGGGATCGTTTGCGTCAGTCCTTTTGATTTCGGGCTGTGTGAAACTTAATCACTTGGCTTTTTTTAGATGTGTAACTATTTATTAACAACTTTAAGTACCGTTTTCAACGCACTGTTGAGGCGCTTCATCTCTTCCTCACTGCCTTTTGAGTCGGGATGATATAGCCGGGACAACTGCTTATAACGTAGCTTGATCTTTCTATTGTCGAGTTTGTCGTCAACGGTGAATCCAAGCATCGCAAATGCTGTGGCCGTTGTGGCGTCTTCTGGTCTCGAAGGGGAGACGTTAGCCTGAGGTGGGTTTTGTGCAAACTTAAGCTGCCTGAACAAGATTTGCAGCTGTTTTTTGAGTTTCAGTAACTCGGCGTCTTTGTCCTCAATCTGACGCATTAACGTTTCACCTTCCACTACGTCATACTCATTTTCCGCTCGTTGTTTGCCTAGTCGGAAAGCGGCGTAGAGCAATACGGTTAACAGCAGCATGCCAGCGGGAATGAGATAAATCTGAGATAACCACTTGAAAGGAGAGGAAAGGGGCTGATCGTCAGAAAGTTGGTTGAGTGCCTTGAATTGATCAAGTTGCTTGGCGCGCTGTCGGTTAAACCTGATTTCCAGTAATCGGGAGTAGGCACTTTCTGCATCGGCGCTGCGTTGTGCGGCAAGTTGATACCAGCCCAGTGCGATGTCCGTTGCGTGCTTGCTTTCAAACCACTGGCCAAGCTCGTATTGGGCGTCAACGTCCCCCTGGGTGGCCGCACGATTCAGCCAAAACATGCCTTCGGCAACGTCTTGCTCGACACCGCGACCATCCAGATAAGCGTGTCCCAATCTGGCCTGCGCGGTCAGGTTACCGTTGTCTGCACTGCGTTGTAACCAATAGAAGGCATCACTGGCTTTTTCGCCAGGCGTGGTTTGGTAGTAGTGAGCCAGTTCTAACTGAGCGGCAGGGTCGTTGCGTTTTGCCTGATCCAGCAAACTGGGTGCTGGCCCGGCAACGGAAAATGCAGAAAAAAGAACCAGGAAAGGGAGTAACGGCTTCACCATCGGATTGCTTCCATCAATAACAAAGGACTCAGTATTGCTACTGAGTCCCGAATGTTACTATTTTAGCGGAAGAATTTGAATTTCCACTCGGCGGTTGCATGCGCGACCTTCAGATGTGCCGTTGGTACAGATAGGATTACGTTCGCCGTAACCACGTGCGATGGCACGGCCAGACGCTACACCCTGAGACAAGAGGTAAGAACGCACAGATTCAGCGCGACGTTCAGACAGTGACTGGTTGTAGGTGTCACTACCCGTGTTGTCCGTGTAACCGCTGATCACCAGGCTGGTATCCGGATATTCGACCAGGATTCGGGCTACGCCGGTCAAAGTGTTATGGATGCTGCTGTTCAGTTGGTATGAGTTGGTATCAAAACCAATGCCGTTTTGCATACGCAGCACCAATTGGTTTTCACCGACACGCTGAACCTGAACACCCGAGTTTAAAAGTTGTTTACGTAGCGCCGCTTCCTGTTGGTCGAAGTAGTAACCTACGCCACCACCAACCGCAGCGCCACCAGCTGCACCCCACAGGGCATGCTGACGACGTTCTTTGGCATCGTCACCTGTAGCCAGACCTACTGCCGCACCTGCCAGCGCTCCCCAAAGAGCCCCTTTTGTTGCAGAGTTGGTTTCGGTTTCGCCAGTTGTGGCATCCTGACGCTGAGTAGCCTGACAGCCGGACAGGATGACTGCAACGGCAAGAGCAAGCGTTAATTTTTTCACCGTAATCTCTCCGTGTGTTTTTTCAGATTAACACCCAAAGAATAAACGCTTTACTAATACTTATGTCAAACCGGATAAGTATAAATTGACCTAATGCTAAAAATGCTGACGTTTATTTAAGCATTTTGGGCGCTTGCGCACCATCTATCGGTCTGTTAACAGATACCGTGCGGCCTTTTTTTAACCCTTTTTCGTAATCGTCCGTGAGGTTTTTCATCGCCTCGCGTAGCTGTTGTTTGAACGTTTCCCGATCGATATTCTCAAATTCTTTATCGATGTAGTTGTTGATTTTATTGGCCGACTCTTCATCAGGCGTAATGATGGGCAACTTTTCTAAAGCCCCCTCAACCCAACCGGAAACGAACGAGTTTACCCGACGGGTGACCTCCCCGTTTGAGGTGCCGCTGCCAGCAAAGCTGTTACGGAACTGGCCTGTCTGTTCATTCATTTCGCGATAAATGATATCGAAGGCAAACGCGGCAAAGATGGCACGGTCTGCTTCACCGATAAACTCACACCGCTTCAGGCCTTTGTGATTGACCAGCACGGCTTCCACACCAAATTTTGTGTTGATGCCACGGATGATACGCAGAAGAGTGGAACTGATATTGGCAGGCAACAAATGAGTCGATTTCGTCTTGCCCATTTTGATGAATTCAATATCATCTTTGTCCAGACCGTATTTCAGCATTAACCGGTGTGCCATCTTGATGGCATTCGCGGCTTCATTAACGTTGGCTGAATTGCCAAGTTCCAGGCACTTAGCGATCTTTTTAAGGGCTTTCTGTTTATCCATTGACGAAAAAACGGCTCTCTGTTGAATCAAAAGTCCGACATTTTACCGTTTTTGGCTTGCGAGGGGAAGAAAGGAAAAAACCGCCCTCAATATTGAAAGCGGCGTTTGTGACAAGAGAAGGTTACAGCCCGAGTTCGTCCAGCAGATCGTCGGCGGAGTTATCGGCTTCCGATTGCGAGCTTTTGTTGCTCATTCTTTGTTGAGTCTGTTCCAAGATGTCGTCCGGGCTTTCATCTTCTGCGATTTCAAACTCTTCAAGCTGGATGAATTCCGTTTTATCCATTGCCAGTTCCAGGTAGAAGATGTTGTTGTTCGCGGTGGAGAAAGTGACCCGGCGCGCTTGTGGGCGATCAAGATTGGTATCCACCTGCAGAATAACCTGTTTGTTGATAGACAGCATCTTAGGCTGGTTTTGCGTGATGTTGGTTTGCAGCTCTTTGCGCACTTTATTGGTAAAGTCACCCACCAGTTGGTTCATCAGCTCACCCAGCACATCGCCGACTTCATCTGAGGTATGCAGCACAGCCAGTTCCTCTTCTGGCATGCCCATATTGCGCATGTAATTGGTGTAAATTTCCAGTGCGGCTTTCGCCGTAAAGTTGATGACAACCAGGCCAGAGAATCCGCCGTCGAACAACACAAAACAGCCAAAGTCCGGCTTAAGGCTGGTTTTGCTGATTTTCTGCACCATGGCGGAGTAAGAGACGTGGGAGTTAGTGGCGGAAGAAAGTACGCCTGAAACCGATTGGCAAAGCTTTAATAAAATGTCTTCGGTGGTGACCACTTTGTTTTTTTTCATTATGGATTCGCTCTGATAAGAATGATGATGTGAATGCGTGCGTCTCGATATTTATAGAACATTTCCATTTTGGCACCGAGATTCTGTTTTGATCACCTTTTTAAATGTTGTAAAGTGACGAAACTCAAAGATTAAAATTAAATTAACCCAGTGCTGAGAGGATCAGCACCATAGGGGCAGGAAGCAAATGTTACCAAGACTTGATACTCAGTCCGATGTCGATGCCGTTGTTTTACGTTATCTTGAGGAGCTGAGAGCCGCTGGTTTCAGCGGTGATATTGAAACTCAGTATGCCAGTCGTCTGGCTGTTTCAACCGACAACAGCGTTTACCAACAACTTCCCCAGGCGGTGGTACACCCCAAATCCACCGATGATGTCTCACTTCTCGGCAAAATTGCCAGTCAATCTGATTATGAGCGAGTGACTTTCTCACCTCGTGGAGGCGGCACTGGGACCAACGGTCAATCGTTGACCAAAGGCATCATCGTCGACTTGTCCCGTCACATGAATCAAGTGTTGGAAGTGAACTCCGAAGAAGGCTGGGTCCGTGTCCAGACTGGTGTGGTGAAAGATCAGCTTAATGATGTGGTACGTCCGTTTGGCTATTTCTTCTCGCCGGACCTGTCGACCAGTAACCGCGCTACACTGGGTGGAATGATCAATACCGATGCATCGGGACAGGGGTCACTGAAGTACGGTAAAACGTCGGATCATGTCCTGTCGTTGCAGGCCGTTTTCGCTGATGGTTCGATACTGGAATCAGACTTGTCTCATGGGGAGGCGAGCCCTGAGACGTTAGCGGCTCAGGCTGTCGATGTCGCTGAGCAGGTATGCCGTAACAAGCGCGGCCAAATTTTGGATAAGTTCCCGCCGCTCAACCGTTTTTTGACGGGTTATGATCTGAAAAATGCCTTGAATGAACAGGGCGAATTCGATTTTACTCGCATTTTGTGTGGTTCAGAAGGGTCGTTGGCCTTCATTACCGAAGCCAAGCTCAACCTGACCCCGATCCCGAAAGCGCGCACACTGGTCAATGTGAAGTACAACAGCTTCGATTCCGCATTGCGTCATGCCCCTTTTATGGTGGAAGCAAAAGCCCTTTCTGTAGAAACCGTTGACTCAAAAGTGCTCAATCTCGCCAAGCAGGATATTGTCTGGCATACCGTCAGTGATTTGCTGACCGATGTGCCAGGTAAGGACATGCAGGGCATTAATATGGTTGAGTATGCCGGTCAGGACGAACAGGAAGTCGCCGAACAGGTACGCCAACTGACCTTGCAGCTCGATAACATGCTGGAAAGTGAGCAGGCGGGCATCATCGGTTATCAGGTGTGCAGCGATTTAGCCAGCATCGGTCGCATATACAACATGCGTAAAAAAGCGGTCGGTCTGCTTGGCGCCACCAAAGGTGCGGCTAAGCCCGTGGCGTTTGCAGAAGATACGTGTGTGCCACCAGAGCATCTGGCTGACTTTATCGTCGAGTTTCGAGAGTTGCTCGACAGTAAGCAGCTTCATTACGGGATGTTTGGTCACGTGGATGCCGGAGTACTGCATGTACGCCCGGCTCTAGACATGTGTGACCCGTCGCAAGAAGCGTTAATGCACGAGATTTCCGATGACGTGGTCAAGCTGGTGGCCAAATATGGTGGTCTGATGTGGGGTGAACACGGTAAGGGGTATCGCTCTGAGTACGGTCCGGCGTTTTTTGGTGAAGAACTGTTTACTGAGTTGCGTCGCGTCAAAGCCGCGTTTGACCCGCACAACAAGATGAACCCGGGTAAGATCTGTACACCGCTGAACAGTGATGCAGAGCTGGTCAAAGTAACGGGCACCAAGCGGGGGTATTTCGACCGTCAGATTGACGTTCAGGTACGTGATAGCTTTAAACAGGCGATGGAGTGTAACGGAAACGGACTGTGTTTTAACTACGATACAGCGTCTCCGATGTGTCCGTCGATGAAAGTGACCGCTGACCGTCGGCACTCTCCGAAGGGGCGCGCGGGTTTGGTCCGTGAATGGTTACGCCAACTGACGGAGCATGGGGTAGATATTCTCGATCTCGAAAAGCAGACTCTATCTGCTTCGCCAAGCGTGAAAACCATGATTGATCGGGTGCGCAATACGTTGAACAAACGGCATGAGTACGATTTTTCTCACGAAGTGCTGGAAGCCATGAATGGTTGCCTGGCCTGTAAGGCGTGCGCCAGTCAGTGTCCAATTAAAGTGGATGTACCAAGCTTCCGCTCCCGGTTCCTGAATATCTACTATTCACGTTACCAACGCCCGGCGAAAGATTATCTGGTGGCTAATATTGAATCTGTGCTGCCTGTGATGGCCAAAGCGCCTAAAGTAGTGAATGCGGCCTTAAAGCAACCTTGGCTGAAACGCCTGACCGCATCGACGGTCGGGTATGTTGATGCGCCGCTGCTGTCGGTTCCCGTTTTGTCAAAACGATTGAGTGGTCTACCGGTCTTTGATATGCAAAAGCTGGCGTTGCTGTCCAAAGAGGAACGCAGTCAACACGTGTTGATCGTGCAGGACCCGTTTACCAGTTACTATGACGCCGGTGTGGTGGAAGACTTTGCTCATTTGGTCAAAAAGCTTGGGATGACTCCGGTGTTATTGCCGTTTAAGCCGAATGGTAAAGCGCAGCACATCAAAGGCTTCCTTCGCCAGTTTGCCAACAGCGCGCACTCAACAGCGGCGTTTCTTGAACAGGTTGCCGATTTGGGGATTGCTATGGTTGGCGTCGATCCGGCGCTGGTGCTCTGTTACCGCGATGAGTACGCGGAAGTCCTGGGTGACAAGCGGGGCGATTTTGACGTGCTGAATGTCCACGAGTGGTTGCATCCTCGTTTGCCGTCTTTCCCGGCGGCGGAGGCTGCAGAGAGCGAAGCCTGGTATCTGCTTTCTCATTGTACTGAGAAAACAAAGATGCCGAATGCAGAGAAGGAGTGGGGCGCTATTTTTACTCACTTTGGTGCTAAGCTCAATGCGATCGCTGTCGGATGTTGTGGCATGGCGGGTACATTTGGCCACGAAGTCGATAAGTTGCAGATGTCGAAAGATATTTATGGCTTAAGCTGGAAACCAAGTCTGGAATCGCTACCGAAAGACCGCTGCCTGATTACGGGGTATTCGTGCCGAAGTCAGGTGAAAAGGTTTGAACAGGTGCCGACACAGCATCCATTGCAGGCACTGCTGAAAGTTCTCGCTTAATCCTATAGCCCGGCTGAACATGCCGGGCTTAACGTTTACCGTTATGGAAGGAAAAGGATGTCTATTCATAAACTCGAGTTACGCATTCCCCCGGTCGCGCTGTTCATCGTTTGGTTGATTCTGATGGAGCGGTTTGCCTCCGTCATGACGTTTGCGTCGGTGTCGTTACCGTTTACCTGGCTGGTGGCGACGATTTGCGTGGTTTTAGCCGGTTATGTTGGCCTTGCCGGGATTCATGAATTTCGCAAAATGCAGACCACAGTCAACCCGGTTAAGCCGGAGTCCGCCTCCCGGGTTGTCGATAGCGGTATCTTTGCCTATTCTCGCAATCCCATGTATCTGGGCTTGGTGATTTTGTTGTTCGGCGCGGGCTATTGGCTGGAGAACACTGTTGCACTGGTAATGCCTTACTTTTTTATTCTTTACATGAATCGCTTTCAGATTGGACCTGAAGAGCGCGTGTTAGGTCGGCTGTTCGGAGAGGAATATAAGTCGTACTTGTCTCGCGTAAGGCGTTGGATTTAATAATATTTTTGTTATTAGTGCTTTTGCTCTTTATCTCTCATTTCAACGATAAGTTATTGATATTTTATATCCCAACCGATAACTATTCGCTATGATCTTGCTTCCAAAAAATAACGGATAATAAGGAACAAGATATGAGTCTTTCTGGCAAGGTTGTTCTGGCTTTAGGCGCCACGACGCTTGGGTTGGCCAGTGCCCAAGCGACCGAATTCACGCCATATATCATTGATGGCTTCCCTTCCAATGCGTCACAGTGGCCGTACATGACGGCGATCGTACACAAGAATCAGGAAGCGATGAGTGGTCAGTTCTGTGGTGGCACGTTATACAAAGGCCGTTATGTCATTACGGCTGCGCACTGCGTTGATAACCTGAGCGAAGATGACATTGACTTGGTGGTGGGGATTAATGATCTGACCAAAGAGTCGTCTCAGGGGATCCGCGTTGGTGCATCGAAGATTACCGTGCACTCAAGCTACCGCGCTGGCGGTTGGAATTACGACATTGCCGTGATAGAGCTGGAGCGAACGATTCCAGCGTCACAGGCGCAAAGCGTGACACTTGCTGAGGACGGGTTTAATGCCACATTACCGTTGAATACCGTGCTGACCGTAATGGGATGGGGCGATCAAGACCCGGATCCTGAAACGGCGACATACCCCGCCCAGTTGCATCAGGTCGATGTCTTTATGCAATCTGATGAAATTTGCCATGCGTCGAGTCCGAACTTTGCGAGTGTGGGAGAAGATAACTTTTGTGCTGGCCGTGCCAATGTTGAAGGTTACGATTCCTGTGGCGGTGACAGTGGTGGTCCTATTGTTTTTAATGATGGTTCGGAAATCAAACAAGTTGGTATTGTGAGCTGGGGCAGCAGTCAGTGCGGCCAGCAGGGTACCTATGGCGTGTATGCGGACATTTCCTATTTCAATGACTGGATTCAGGAAAACGCATCAGGCTTTTATGTCGAACGCAATGTTGATCTTGGCTACATTGAGCCGGGTACCGTGACGCAAACTTTTACGTTTGTAAACGACTCGACCCAGGTTGTGGACATGAATACCATCTCGACTTACGAAGACGGTAAAGCATCCTCCTCAGTATTTGATGATCAGTGTTCAGCCAAGACACTGAACCCCGGTGAGCAGTGTATTGTCAGTCTGAAGACTGAGGTGAGTGCCATTGGCAGCTATGTTTATCAACTGTCTTACGACTACAATTTTGGCGGTATGCACAATGCTGACAACGCCTGGCTGGCGTTTGAAGTCAGAAACAAGGCCAGTGATGCTGTGACCCAAGCCTTGGCCGCCATGAAAGGCGATGCGGTATTTGTGAATGATGTCCCTTGGACAACCATGAAAAATGGTGTTCGTTCGGCGCCCGCGCTGGGCTTTTTCGAAGAATCTGAAGTGGTGATTACTGGAATCCCTTCCGGCGTTGTAACCTTTGATCTAAGTACTCAATCGGACTATGACACGTTAGATGTGTACATCAACGGGAGCCTTTCTGAAAGTATTGTAGGGTCGATTGACGTGCCGGTGACACTGAAATTTGTCACCTTCGATAACACATTGAGGCTGGTCTACACTCGAGGCTTGGAGTACACCGAAGGGGATGGCGCATCCATTACCAACGTGAAGTACAGCGTGCTTGGTTCGGAAACGTCCGTCAGTTCATCCAGCTCGTCAGGCGGTGGCTCGCTGGGATTCGGAGCGTTGATGGCTTTGTTGGTGACGTTACGTCGTCGATACGCATAAATAAAAACACCCGCCATCGGGCGGGTGTTTTTATATTCAAAAGCTAGGCAGCCTGTGCGAGCTGCTTAAGAAACATATCTTTTCGCTCGTTGAAACGTGTAACCAGGTTGTCGATATCAGCTTGGTTATAAGGCTTCAACCCGCTGGCAACCATACGTTTCAAACCTTTACCGACGATTTCGCCCGCTTCTTTGAATGCGAAGTTAAGTGTGACGACGCCGCGTTTTCCTTCCACATCAAAGGTTGCGCCAGTGAACTCGACCTCTGGGTGCGTCAAATCGAGGCGTTCAAACTCCACTTCCATGCTTTCGTATATCACCAGTGGACGCTGGCAATTGATCATCATCTGCTGCTCTTCCATCAGAGGAACCATGATGTGTGGAAAATTCATGCCTGAGAACTGGACATAATTTGTCACTACGTGCTCGATGAATGCCTGATCGTGGCTGACGTTACCCTGGCGATTCATGTGCAGGTATTCTTTGCCATTGGCGTCAACTACCGCGGCCTCTTTGTCACACTTGTTTTCGATGTGCAGCGCAATTCCGTCGTTCACCATGCCGGAGAAATCAAAACGCATCTTCTGGCTGATGCCTTGTTGTTGCAGCAGAACAGCAAACAACAGGTCGCCCGGAACACAGAAGCGTTTATTGTCTTCATCATGGATAGGGTTGTAATCACCCGCGACTTTTTTAGCGAAGTGGCTCGCCTGTTCACGAGTGAACTGGAATTGGTTGTCTTGTGTCGAAAAGTAAGGTGTCAGAAACATAATGTACGCTTGTAGCCAAAACTGTCCGGCATTATATCCAACTCTATGCGTTTAATGGTCCATCCAGTGTAAGGTTTTCGCCTGCAAATGACTGCAACATAAAAAAGCCCGGCAAAATTGCCGGGCTCAAAAGGCCTGAGTGCTTGATATTACAGGCTTGGTAACAGCTGTTCTGGCATCAGGTGATTGTGTACTGACAGTTTCAACAACGCGTTGGCTTGTTCAATATCGGGCGCGAAATAACGGTCTTTATCGTAGAACGGTACTTTTTCGCGCAGGATCTGTTTGGCTTCCTCGACACGTGCTGATGATTTGTTGGGTGCACGGAAATCCAGTCCCTGAGCTGACGCCAGATACTCGACAGCCAGAATGCCACGGGTGTTTTCACCCATCTCGCGCAGCCGGCGAGCGGCGAATGTTGCCATTGACACATGGTCTTCCTGGTTGGCAGACGTTGGCAGGCTATCGACGGAAGCCGGGTGAGCCAGGGTTTTGTTTTCACTGGCCAGTGCGGCAGAGGTCACCTGGGCAATCATAAACCCGGAATTGACACCGCCGTTGTCCACCAGGAAAGGCGGCAGTTTGCTCAGTGCACTGTCGATCAGCAGTGCCATGCGTCGCTCGGACAGGCTGCCGATCTCGGCGATAGCCAGTGCCAGGTTGTCCGCGGCCATCGCCACGGGTTCGGCGTGGAAGTTTCCGCCAGAAATGATGTCACCATCATCGGCAAAAACCAGTGGATTATCCGACACAGAGTTGGCTTCGACTTCCAGAGTCTCCGCTGCATTGCGGATCTGTTGCAAACACGCTCCCATAACCTGTGGCTGGCAACGCAAAGAGTACGGATCCTGAACTTTTTCACAGCCAACATGGGAGTCGCCAATGTCGCTGCTGCTGTCGAGCATGTGGCGGTAAGCCAGCGCTGCATCCATTTGGGTACGGTGACCGCGAACGCGATGGATGCGTGGATCGAATGGACGACGGCTGCCCAGAGCGGCCTCAACCGACATGGCGCCGCATACCGTCCCAGAAGCATACAAGTCTTCGGCGATGAACAGTCCTTCCAGAGCAAACGCCGTGGAAGCCTGCGTGCCGTTCAGTAATGCCAGACCTTCTTTCGGAGCCAGTGTGATAGGTTTAAGACCTGCCACTTTGAGCGCTTCGTGGCCAGAGAGGATTTCTCCCTTGTGGCGTGCCTGTCCTTCTCCCAGTAAGACGGTACTCATGTGTGCCAGTGGGGCGAGGTCCCCGGAAGCACCGACGGAACCTTTTTGAGGGACGCAAGGGTAGACCTCAGCGTTGACCAGAGCGATCAGCGCATTGATGACCTCCAGGCGGATACCGGAGAAGCCTCGTGCCAGACTGTTAATTTTGAGCACCATCATCATACGTACGGTTTCATCGCTCATTAACTCACCGATGCCTGCCGCATGGGATAAGACGATACTGCGCTGCAGCGTTTCAAGGTCCTCTGGGGCAATCCGGGTGTTGGCCAACAGACCAAAACCGGTGTTAATACCGTATACAGTGCGATTTTCTGCGATTACCTGATCCACCACACGAGTGCTCTCTTCGATGGCGGGGATGGCACTCGGGTCGAGTGCCAGTTGGACAGGTGAGCGGCTCACCTTACGCAAATCTTTTAAGCTAATCAGACCTGGCTTTAGCGTTAAATTCAGCATGTTCATTTCCTTACTTCAGTTTGCGCAGTTCTTCGTTGAGCATAGGCAGGTCAAGGCCTTGATCTGCAGCACATTGTTTCGCGATGTCATAACCGGCATCCGCATGACGCATAACACCAGTGGCCGGATCATTGTGCAGCACGCGGGCGATGCGTGCAGAGGCGTCATCGCTGCCATCACAACAAATCACCATACCGGAGTGTTGCGAGAAGCCCATGCCCACACCGCCACCGTGGTGCAGGGATACCCAGGTTGCGCCACCAGCCGTGTTCAGCAGGGCGTTCAACAGTGGCCAGTCTGATACGGCGTCTGAACCGTCCATCATGCCTTCAGTTTCACGGTTTGGGCTGGCAACAGAACCGGAGTCAAGGTGGTCACGGCCAATCACAACCGGCGCTTTCAGCTCGCCGTTTTTCACCATTTCATTGAAGGCCTGGCCGAGACGTTCACGATCCTTCAGCCCGACCCAGCAGATACGAGCAGGCAGACCCTGGAAGTGAATGCGTTCGCGTGCCATGTCCAACCAGTTATGCAGGTGTGGATTGTCCGGGATCAGCTCTTTGACTTTCTGATCGGTTTTGTAAATGTCTTCCGGATCACCAGACAGTGCTGCCCAACGGAACGGACCGATCCCTTCACAGAATAGAGGTCGAATGTATGCTGGCACAAACCCAGGGAAGTCAAACGCGTTTTCCACGCCTTCTTCAAGCGCCATCTGGCGGATGTTGTTCCCATAATCCAGTGTGGCCGCACCGCGATCTTGTAGCTCCAGCATGGCACGGACCTGAATGGCCATCGATTCTTTGGCGGCTTTCACCACTTTGGCTTCGTCGGTTTTGCGCATTTCAGCCGCGTAATCCATGGACCAGCCAATCGGCAGATAACCGTTGAGCGGGTCGTGGGCAGAAGTCTGGTCAGTGACGACATCTGGCGTAATGTTGCGCTCCACCAGCTCAGGGAACACATCTGCTGCATTGGCCAGCAGGCCGACCGAAACAGGCGTATCTGATTCATGAACGATTGCCAACGCTTCATCCAGGCTGGTGGCTTTTTTGTCCACATAACCGGTGCGCAAGCGGTAGTCGATACGTGACTCATCACATTCAACAGCGATCATCGAAAAACCAGCCATGGTTGCGGCCAGTGGCTGTGCGCCCCCCATACCGCCCAAACCACCGGTAAGAATCCAACGACCTTTCGCCTGACCACCAAAGTGTTTTTTCGCAACCGCGACAAACGTCTCGTAAGTGCCCTGAACGATGCCTTGCGAGCCGATGTAGATCCAACTACCGGCGGTCATCTGGCCATACATCATCAGGCCTTGCTTATCCAACTCGTTAAAATGTTCCCAGTTTGCCCAGTGTGGTACCAGGTTCGAGTTCGCAATCAGTACGCGCGGGGCGTTCTTGTGAGTCGGGAAGACACCCACAGGCTTTCCTGACTGAACCACTAAGGTCTGATCGTCTGCCAGGCGCTCAAGCACTTCGACGATTTTGTCGTAACATTCCCAATTGCGCGCGGCGCGTCCGATACCACCGTAAACCACCAGTGAATGAGGGTGCTCCGCCACATCTGGATCAAGGTTGTTCATCAGCATGCGCAGTGGGGCTTCCGTAAGCCAGGATTTTGCGCGTAGCGTCGTACCGTGTGGGGCACGAATAGTGCGTGAAGTATCGAGACGCTTATCTTCGTTGTGGCGTTCCGTCATGTTGAGACTCCTTCAGTTTCACGTAATGTTATTGTGGTGTTGACTGGTCGGTCATCGCATTGGCGATGTCCCAGCACAAACGTGCCGCAAGGCGGGCTGTCTGGCTGTCGACGTCATACGTAGGGTTATATTCGGCGATATCCGCCAGTACGAGTTTGTCTTTTGCTTCCAGAATTCGCTCCATATAGGGAGACAGGTCACTGAAATGGACACCGCGCGCGGCTGGCGCACTCACGCCGGGTGCGGTCGCGGCAGGGAAAACATCCAGATCGATGCTGAGATAGAGATAGTCGCAGCTGTCGATAAAGTGTTGCAGTTGAGTCAGGTGGTACACGTGATTTAACGGGCACAATTGGGTGTCTTCGACATACCAGACATTCAGCTCTTCCGCGCGCTGGAACAGTGCGGCGGTGTTGCTGGCTTTGCTGACACCGAGGCAAGCGTAATGAAACTCCCAGTCCTGTTGCTGACAGAAGTGAGCAATCTGGTTGAACGGGGTCCCTGAGCTCGGTTTGATGTCCGTTTTGCGGCTCTCAAAAGCTCGCAGGTCGAAGTGAGCGTCCAGATTAATGATGCCAATCTTTGGCCGCTGTTGGCCTTGTTTTATCAGGTAACGAGCCAGCCCCTGAAAAGATGCCCAGGCGGTTTCATGTCCTCCACCCAGTGTGATGACCGGAACATGGGGCAGCGCTGTCGCAATAATATTGGCACAATCGGATTGCGCTTTTTCCAGTTGGTCATCATCACACAATATATTGCCAAGGTCATACCAGCGTGCCGGGGTGTGCCAGGCCATATTGGCCAAAGCCCGGCGAATCAAATCCGGCGCCTTACGTGCTCCGGTTCGTCCTTTATTGCGCGCGACACCGGCATCACAGCAGAATCCGACCAATGCGATGCTGTCCGGGTGATCTGATAATTCACTAGCCTGTACTTTTTCGACGACGTGATGAATTCGCTTACCCAGTTCACCGTCCTCAGCGTCGTGGCGGCCTTGCCAGTGAAAATCCTGATTGGTGAGTGGCAGTAAGTCAGTCATGGCTCACTTCTCCATTTACGATGCGTTGATGAAGACGCGGCAGGCCAACCTGATAGCTCAAGTCCGCCGGATGCTGGACATTCCAAATACACAAATCCGCATCATACCCGGCTTGAATCTGGCCTCGCTCAGAGCCGTACCCCAAAGCGTTCGCCGCGTGACAAGTAACACCACGTAACGCTTCTTCGGGTGTTAGTCCAAATAAAGTACACGCCATGTTCATCATCAAGCCCAAATCGGCAAACGGTGAGGTGCCCGGGTTAAAGTCGGTGGCAATCGCCATTGGGATTTGTTTGTCTCTCAGTTTGGCAATCGGAGGCTGCTGGGTCTCACGTAAGAAATAAAACGCGCCTGGTAATAAGGTCGCTACTGTGCCAGAGGCTGCCAAAGCGTCTACACCAGAGTCATCCAGGTATTCGATATGATCTGCCGACAGCCCTTGGTATTTTGCCGTCAATGCGGTTCCACCGAGATTCGACAACTGTTCGGTATGGCCTTTGACGGACAGTCCGTGTTCAGTGGCACAGCGAAAGATTTTTTCGGTTTGTTCAAGATTAAAACCAATCGATTCACAGAATACGTCAACACTGGTGGCGAGTTTCTCTTGGGCAACCACTGGGATTAGGTGTTCGCAGATGAGGTCAATATATTCATCGGCGCGGTCACGATATTCCGGTGGCACAGCATGCGCAGCAAGCAGAGTGGTAGTGACTTTGATGCGGCGCTGGGATTCCAGCGCTTTCGCTGCGCGCAACATTTTTAGTTCGTCAGCAACAGTCAGTCCGTAGCCGGATTTGATTTCAACCGACGTAACGCCAGAGCGGATCAGTCCATCCAAACGGGGGAGGGCCAGCTCAACCAGTTCTTGTTCGCTGGCCTGGCGAGTCGCGCTGACCGTTGCCAGTATGCCGCCGCCCTGTTGGCTGATTTCGGTGTATGGTACGCCGTTTAAACGCATTTCAAATTCATTGGCACGGTTACCGGCGAAAATCAAATGGGTGTGGCAGTCAATCAGTCCGGGAGTGACCAAACGACCCTCGCAGTCAATCACCTGCTTAGCCTGTTGCTGCGACGTCTGTGTTCCGATCGCCACGATCTTTCCGTGGTCGATAGCGATGCATTGATTGTCCTGAGTCTGATAACCGCTGTTGCCAGGTTGCAAGGTAACCAGACGAGCGTTTTTTAACACCAAGTCCATATTGCCGTCTCAATGAGGTTTAAATG
>NZ_WXWP01000186.1:0-2731 GCF_009904765.1 Vibrio sp. V39_P1S14PM300 | reverse complement strand
GCTAAAACTCAATCTATTAAGAATAGAGTTAAAATGATGCAAGAACTGGGGCTCAATGTTGATATTGACAAGAGTGTCAGGGAGTTAAGACGTAGTATTACACTTGATGCTGAACAAGCGCACCAGATTTCTGCTGAGAATAAGCACGAGAAAATTTTTGAAATTATCGAGTCATCAGATTCGATAAAAAAACAGTTGAGTGAAGCATTCAGACAGGGCAGAGAGCAGGAATCGTTTTTACATTCCAAGTAGAAGGTTATTTTTTTTCAAAAAAAAGATTCCACTATCAGTAGTACTTTCAATGTTTTAGGTAACTATCTAGTTCTCTAACTTGTCTTTTCCGAAATAAAATTAGATTCGATAATATATTAACTTCCTGAGTAACCCAGCATATTCAGGAGGTTAAATGAGTAAGTCAAAACGTCTCACCACCACTTTCCTAAACAACCTTAAACCCAATCCTAAAACCGCCAAATTCGCCGATTACGAAGTCAACTTATCCGCTATGAAAGACAGTGGTTTACCTACTGGCGTTCGCTGCTTAGTGGGTAAGTCTGGCGGGAAACGCTTCCTTCTTCGTTATACTAGTCCGGTAACAGGTAAGAAAGCGTCTATTAGTTTAGGTAAACACCCCCAAACCGATATCCTCACGTTACGTAAGATAGCCAAAAAGTATCGCCAGCAAATTCTTGAAGGTATAGATCCGAAGTTAGAACGTGACAATCAATCTGTCGATAAGGCAATGACACTGGAACGTTTCTTCAACGAAGTGTATCTACCCCTAGCGAAGCAAAAACGTAGCTGGAAAGATGATGTCGCTAGATTTAATCAACACGCTAAGTTGATACATCACATACCCATCAATGAACTGACTGCTGCTCATATCGTTAAAGTACAAATGGTAATGCAAGAAGCGATCAGTAAAACGACGGGTAAACCTTATGCCCTAGCAACAATTAATCGTGTATTGGCATTACTTAAGACGGTGAATAGACAAGCTTACAAACTGTTGGGTGCCCCGCTTATCGCGGACAAGGTTAGTTTATTACGCGTAGACAACGAACGTACGGGCTACCTTTCAGAATCTCAGCTCAAGGAGTTCGTTGACCACGCACTCAACTACTCAGATAAACAGACTGGATCGTTTTTAGCGTTGTTGTTTTTGACAGGACTACGCGATAAGGAGTTGAGGTTTCGTAAGTGGAGTGACATCTCTTGGGAAGAGCAAACTCTTTATATTGAACGAACCAAAAATGGTAGTAGTCACATTATTTTCCTGAGTGATTACATGGTTCAGATTTTGGAGTCGCTACCCAAGGTAACAAATAATCCTTATATCTTTGCTGGACGTCGCAAAGGGAAACCTATTAGTCCAGCTAGACATGCCTTGAAAGTGATCAAGGCGAAGATGGGATTGCCCGATATACCTGGAGATAAGGCGAACATAACTCTGCACAGTGCTCGTCATACGGTGGGGAGTCTATTAGCCTCTCAAGGTGTCCCCTTGCATGATATCGCTAAGCAGCTCAACCATTCCGACCTATCAAGTTCTAGGCGTTATTCGAAGTTGACTGTAGGTCGTAGGCGGGAAATAGGTTCTCGTTTATCGGATATGGTGACTGAAAAGCCGGAGATACGTTGGGAATGAAGACGTTAGAGTTCAACAGTTAATTTAGAAATGACATTAGAAAGCCCCTGTTTAGCGATGAGCTAAACAGGGGCTTTTTCATTATTAGAAGGAAATTCACGATGAAAACAGTAAACAAGTTTGAAGACATTCAATCACTGCCAATGCCTGATGGTGTGAAAGCAAAACTGCTAGAGCACCTGATAGAACCATTCGGTGATGAAGAAAGCACTAAAGTGTTTTGGGATGAGGTCGGTACGACCTTGTACTTGATTGAGGAGTCCGATACCGACGAAACCTTGAGTGAAGAATCTGAGGAAGACCAACACTTCCTTCGCTTTGTTACTAATTACCCAGAATGGGTGCTGTTATTAAACGATGATGACTGTCCTTGGCTTATAGCGGTCGCCATAGTGACCATGGAAGGTGGTGGTGTTTACTGCTGCGCTCCAATGAACAGTCCAACGTTCCCTGTCGCCAAGTTAGCTGATCAAGCTGAATCTTAAAACCAAATTAAACCTGAACAATTCCATCTTAAAGGAGGTGTCCTATGGCACGTAAATCAAACCAACAACAAGAAACGGTTCAACCTGAAATCGTAGAAGGCAATGAACAAGTCACGGTCACTGACGATCAACCAGTAGACCATTTCACTCATATCGTGCGCGAGGGTAAAGCGAAGAAGTTAAGTCCGAAAACAGAGAACCACGTGTTCTATCAAATAGCCTTACATGACGAGGAAAACGAGCTCCATATCCACATGTCGGGTAATGAAGGTGGAGGTCTACACAGCAAGGAATGGATCCCACTTAAAGATATCACAGCGGTTCTGGATGCGCAGGGTGATAAGCCGTTTAAGAGCTCTGTGATGAAGTGCGTGTTTTCTGGACAGTCAGCGAACAACGCGGGTTTTATGGCAGCTTGTTGTAGGGGGCTTGGTCTTATCATCCAGTCGGAGAAATCAGTGTTTCTCCACGTTCTAGCGCCAGACTACGAGCAACGTCGAGATGAAATCCTATCTCTAGTGGACTCTGAAGCCAAAGCTGAATAACCCTAAAATCCACATCAATCCTTACCCACTAAGCCAATCTGGCTTTCATACCG
>NZ_WXWP01000295.1:0-2736 GCF_009904765.1 Vibrio sp. V39_P1S14PM300 | reverse complement strand
TAGTAATTTCTAACGCCCAATTAAGTAGTGAGCAACGCAACCATCCTACCTAAACCATTGTGCCGTAAACACTAAATCTGAATCAAACCCCAAATCCCAAGCGTTGGGAATCCGTCTTAAACGCTTTGTTAGCAGTATTCTATCCACGTATATATCCATTCCAAACGCGCTGAAAATCCTTATTAATTGACTCAATTTTCGAAAGATCATTTGCAAGTAATTTGCTGCCTTTGTACTGAATTAGATAGCTTATTGATTCTTTAGCCCAAGCAGCATCCGTATACATGCACATAAAGTTTGTGTCTAAATTTTTCTGTTCACCTGAACTACTGAGACGCTCATTGAAGCCCGTAACATGTCCATAAATTTGGCTGACAATTTTCCGTTGCTCAGGACTTAAAAAAGTACAAATGTCTTTGTAGTAATTATCGTAGATTGGGCGAACGACTGGATGCGGGGATACTGATGATTGACGAGTTTTTAGCAAATTGATTAACCCTGATTCACATTTACTCATTGATTCATTTAAGTGATCAGATATGTCACCTAACTCGTTATAAAAAGCTTTTAGTAACACCCTACGCTTCCAATAGGACTTTAGAAGCTCAGCTCCCTGACCTAAGAACCAACCAAGAAACACCGCTAATAGCGTTATTTCAACTTTTGATAAAGTTTCCAATTTTCCTCCTATACTGCTAACGCCACGTTAAGGTGTGAGCAACGTAATACCGATGCTGCTGCATAACAACTTAAACACTAAAACAAACGCTTAGTAAAAATACCACACGTTGCGAATCCCTCTTGAACAGTTTGTTAACTGAGCGCTTCACTATTCACACTACCGAATGGCAAGACCACATGATCATATTATTCTTCTTCAACAAGTCGAAAACCTACATATGGTTCTCGAATATCAATATGTCGTGCCCAGTAGGTATGAGGAACTAAATCTTGTCCCGGTAAAAACCACCCTCCGCCGACAAACAAGTAAACTGCACATTCTTGGCTTCCTTTTTCTCGTTTAGGTAAACATTGCTCTACCCACTCACCTACATTTCCTAGCATATCAAAAACGCCAAACCGGTTAGGAGGAAAAGAGCCTACTCGCGCCGTTTGTTTATTACTCCAAACAGTGCCACAGTTATTACAGTTAGCGTTGCTGGCTTTAGGTGGGTTTCCCCAATCATAACTCTCCGACGTACCTGCTCTCGCAACATACTCCCTTTTCTATGAGTGAAAGTTCCATTACTTCTGCTTCATCCAAGTGGTTTAACAAGTAATGTGCTTATTCGTGACCATAAGTAAACTTCATTTGCTCCTTAACGAGCATTGTGATTTTCTTTTCTAATTCTGTAGGAAAGTGTGCTCTTGGGTCCATTTCAAAGTCATGGGCTTCAGAACCACTGACAATTCTCATTGCAATGATTAGTGCATCCCTTAAATCGCTCGGCTTCAAACCAAACTCGTACCCATAGAATGCTATCGTTAGAAAGTAGTAAACTCTCTCCAACTTTTCAGAAACAAGTACAACGTCACCAGCTAAAGACCGAATGCACAGAGCATTAACATCTGGGATATGAGCTAAACCTGTAGGCAATGATTTCAACAATTTACGTTGCGCTGGCTTTAGCATTGATATGTACGACTTATGAAAATGATCTCCTTGGTGATAATAATGCGTTAACCTCCAGTTTTTTCCACTTTCTTCATACTTATTTCTCCTTACACACATTAGTCGAACCGCCCTAGGATCATTTGCAATAGAGTAAGACCGGATCTTTAGCAAGTAGTCATATGGGTTTTTTAAGTTTCTGAGCCGCTTAATTTCATCAATAGAGCAAAACTCTAAAAAACGCTCTTCTCCCGGAAGTAGATCTGCAACCATAGATTTCGTGTAAATATTTCTTAAATGAAATTTGTCACCTACTCTTTTCTCCTAGTATGTAACCTTCAATCTCTTCCTGCGTAAAAAAGTCTGTTGGGGGATGACTCTGTTCGACTATGCTTGGAAATATTATACCTTGCGATGCCTTCCTTGAGCCAGGAATGGCTTGAAGCAGCTCTTCTATTCTTTTTTCCGAAATTGTCACAATTATACCTTCTATACAAGCTGAGTATGAGATAATTCTAACGCCGCGTTAAGGTGTGATGCACGCTTGGCTATACTTGAGCGAAGCGAAACTGCCAAGCGTGAGGAATCACTCTTAAACGCTTTGTTATGTGAAATTACTCGAATGTAGCTTCTTTACTCTGGTTGATTCTATATTCGAATGAAACCAACGATCTATCTGCGCCATGGCTTCTCGCTTTAATATCAACAAGCTTGATTGCAGCAAAGAAGCCATGTCGGTTGACCAGAGTAACCAACTCTCCAGTCTTTGGAGTTCTAGTTCTAGATGTGTAATCAAACTTTGAAGCATCTGTTATATCTTTAAAATCATTTGCTCCGTAAGCTAAAGCAATGCCCTCTATACTTCCAGGATCGTTGTATACGTGTATCGAGTCATTACTTGCACCAGAAAATGTCAACTCGAACAGCATACTTCCAGAGCCAATTGTGAAGCTACCGTTGTGATTATCGTAATCAAAGTCGACTTTGCCATTTAAGCTTGGCATCACATATTGACTTGAACTGCTCTCAATAGCAGTCGCAATTGGACTGTTTGATGTTTCGAATGGGTTTTTTCCTAGAGCTGGACGAGCTTTTATGCTCTCCCCATGGATTTCCTTGATTAG
>NZ_WXWP01000013.1:0-2741 GCF_009904765.1 Vibrio sp. V39_P1S14PM300 | reverse complement strand
GATGAAAGCTCCTTCGACGGGGGCAAATATCACACTCCAGAACGCGAGCCCGAACAACCCATTTAAAAAGGTATTTTCGCTGTAGTACACGCGCCAGCCCTCACGTTGAAAGTGGTCTAGACAGGCCAGTTCGACACGCTGATCTAATTGCAGATTTAAATGGATTTCATCGTAGTTTGGCTTGACGGGGCGAGGAACTTTGTTGCCTTGTCGTCGCTTTAATAACGCGCTGAGTTTTTCCGCGACTTCAAACTCGGCTCTATCGAGCGGGCGATGATACATTTCCGTGACGGTGTCACTAAGTAGGTTCAGCTGGCTCTGTTTGTCATAGATGCGCGCCCGGCGTTCACGGCTGGGTGGTAAACGGGTTGTTTTGAACCAGTGCAGTGCACTTTTCCAATCTCCCTGGCGTTCAAGATCGCGCGCGATGTCGTTGATTAAATGCTCCTGCTTTCTTTGAATATATGGGTGTTCACTCTTGGGCGGTAGGGCAGATAACAACTCTTTGAGCTGGTGGATGTTTTTGCGGTCACACAACCAATAAGCGTCAGCGAGTTCACTCAGCAGCAATAATTGGTCAATCTGTTCCCGGTCGGTAAAAAAACGGCGTTCTTTGCTGAGCTGGTAGGCTTCAAAACGGTGTACCCCCAAATCGTCGAGCACAAACTGACTCAGATCTTGATGAGTATTGGCAAAAAACAGTACCAGTAGCAGCCTGATGATATTGGCGTGTTGCAACTCAATGGGTTGAAAAGCCAAAGCCTCGGTGTGAATTTGTGTTGAGTCGGGTAATGAGGCAACAAGCTGCTCTTTACGACGTTGTCGATTGGTGTTTGGCCAGAGTGCGAGAATTTCGGGTTTGGTTAGCAGCTGTTCCGCGAGCGTTTTTAACTCAACCTGTTCGGGGAGAGCAATAAATTGATCGCCAGCTAACTCAGACAGGCTGACGGTTATGTCAGGTATTTCGCTGTAATTCAGTTTGTCCGTCCGAAACCAACGACCTTTGCGTGCCAGCATACGCACGAGTAAGCACTGTGCCGGTGCTGAGAGTGCATCAAAGCTGGTTAACCAAGCGTGCTCGTGGGAATGAAGTAGATCGCCATACCAATATCTGGCGTGATGGGTCAGCTTCAGAAAGTTATCGCGATAATAGTCAGGTTTGAGTTCGGGCTGTGTTGGCATATAACGCATAAACAAAAAAGGCTTAACTCTAAGGTTAAGCCTTTTTGATTCTAATTCAATCGATTATGCGTCGGCGGATTGAAGTTGTGCTGCTTTCTCATCCGTGACGGGCTTGGTGATCAGTGCCAGAGCAATACATACGGCCATCATCACTGCTGAGATAGTGTAAGCCAAGGTGTATCCTCCACCGTGGGTCATTGAGTAGCCGACAACTGCTGCTCCGATGGCGCCACCAATACCCCATGATGTATACAGCACGCCGTAGTTCGTGCCGTAGTTTTTCAAACCATAGTATTCCGCAGTAATCGATGGGAACACGGCGAGCAGGGTGCCGTAACCGATGGCTGCAATCGCAGTACCGATGATCAGCGTGAGTTCGGAGTTAAACGTTGCGAACAGCACCATATTGATGCCTTGGAGTACAAAGGCCAGCAGTAAGGTGCGCACGCCGCCAATTTTATCTGACAGAATACCTGCGGCAACCCGGCCACCGGAGTTAAAGATCGCCAGAATAGAGGCCAGATATACAGCGTTTGGCAGGCTCGCCTGAACACTTGCAATATTAGTGATGTTACCAATGATCATCAGGCCAACTGAGGCAGCAAACGCATACATGATCCACAACGAGTAAAATTGTGGCGTTTTCAGCATGGATTTCCAGCTCAAGTCCAAAGAGGTTTTCACTGCTTTCGCGGTTTGACCTGCTTTCAGCTTTGGTTCAGCGGGTACGTAGCCTGTCGGAGGGTTGTTGATGGTGCACGCCAGTGGAACTGCGATCACCAGAACACCCACACCAAGAATCATGAAGCTGGTGTTGATCCCCAGCTCACTGATCAACATGGACGTCAGAGGCGCCAGATAAATCGCAGCCAGACCGAAGCCCGCGGCAATCAGACCGTTGACCAGACCCTTTTTAGAACTGTGGAACCACTTCATTGCGGAAGGTGACAGACATGCATAACCAAAACCGATACCCGCACCAGTCATGACACCGAATGTCAGGTTGAGCATCAAAACGGATGACGCGAAGCTGGAAGCGATCATACCCAGGCCAGTTAACGTCGTACCCAGAATAAGGATTTTACGTGGCCCCATCCGATCCTGAAGAATACCTGCGATCAAAAGACAAACAGAGAATGTGATGGTTGCAATCGCATAAGGGGAAGAAGCGTCTGCGGCACTCCAGCCAAAATCAGTCACTAGGGCTTTGTTAAATACACTCCAGGCATAAAGAATGCCAAGACAAAGGTTGATACAGAAACCAGCCAGCAGAATCCGCATGGCTTTATCAATCTTGCTCATTTTCTTACTCGGTTGTCCCTGCTAAATGCAGGTAGGTGAATGGTAATGGTGCTATTTCTTCAAAATAAGTTTGCAAATATCAACAGATAGCGCAAAGAGCGCGGATTATAACCAATCCAAATGTGATTGGAATCTCTTTTTGGGTTAAATGATAACTTTCTCATTGGTTGTTATTTTGATTAGGTAAATGTTGTTGATTTGTTTCGTTGCGGTGAGTGAAATGATGAGAAATGAAAGCGATGGGGATGAGACAGTGG
>NZ_WXWP01000140.1:0-2753 GCF_009904765.1 Vibrio sp. V39_P1S14PM300 | reverse complement strand
CGTTTGAATCGAGCAGCGTAAAAAACCAACAGCCCTCCAGCACCGGAGGGCTATAGAGCGTCACTCACCAACCGTTCTGAAGCCCCGCACCTTTCCAGACATCTCTGCGCCCCGACTTGACAAAGCGTTGCAATAACCACATAAAAACAAAGCATTTATTGGATCACTTTTTACCGTATTTCAAACCAAAACCAAACTTAGATCACATATTTAAACGAGAAACTCATCAATGACCTCCTAATCTCATTGTTAAGGCGGAATGAAAACTGGAATCAGGATCAATACACATAATCCATGCCAGCCGCGCCAAATCTCGTATCAATGAGGAGAATCAGAATGAACGGAATCAATCACTACACCACTCAGCTGTGGTGCAAGCTGTCTGCCTTTATTCGCGATGACAAAGGTGCATCCGGTATCGAATACGCCATTGTTGCAGCCATTGCTGCGGTTGCAATTGCTGCAGCAACCTTAGGTGATAGTACGATCACAGATAAAATCACAGAGATTTTCACCAGTATAAGAACAGCACTTAGCCCGAGTACTTAAAAAGTTTAGCGGTGAACAATGAGCTTCGCTGTAATTGCAGCATTGTCGATTGCTAGTGTCTGGGATATTAAAACCCAGCGAGTGCCCAATCTTATTAGCCTGGCTGTCTTTGTGATTGCGGTATTCGCGCTGGTTGTGCAGCCCGAGCCAGTGTCGGTTAAAGCCTTACTCGCCGCCATTCTGGTGACGATGGCGATCACATTGCCCGGTTATATCAAAGGCTGGTTGGGCGGCGCAGACATCAAACTACTGCTGGCATTGGCGCTGCTCAGCAGCTATGAACAGATGCTCTGGCTGCTGATCACTGCTTTTGTGCTCTTCATCATTTACTGGTGGGTATTTTACCGTGATAAGGAACACGCCCCTTTTGTACCCGCCCTATTTGTTGCTGTGTGTCTGCAAACGTTTATCGTCTGAAGTTGTGATAAGGAGGCGGTATGGGCCAATCCTATGCCGGTTTTCAGGGAAAGAAGTTAATACTTAAACAACGGGGCGCCGTCGCGATTGAGACGGTTTTCCTGCTGCCTATTGTTATCATTCTGCTGTTTGCGATTGTCCACTACAGCATGATTTTTTTTGCGACCACACTGTTTGACTACGCGGCCAAAGAAAGCATCCGCAGTGCCATGTCTCAGGTGGATGAAAACTGTTACTTCAACGTAGATGGTTGTAGCGATAGCGACACTCTGACGCTGGTCAGCCCAGTGATCCTCGACAGTGCGACTCAAGTGATTCAGGGCGTAACACACGGCAGTGGCAACAGTTTAGGGGTTCTGTTTGGCGTCACATTGCCAGCCCGCAACGAGCTGATTTCGGTTTCCGCGATTGATGGCGGTGGTTGCTGTGAAGTGTCAATCACACTCGATAATTACCGCAATACCCCCTTTTTGCCTCTCAATGTCATCGACGGTTTGCTTCCCGGTGACACATCCGTTTTTCCTGACGCCATTACCGCCACTGCGGTACTGAAACTGAACTAGGAGCTGGCTATGCGAATCCCACACCTCACTCCGGATCTGCTCAAAGTGGTCGCCGGCCTGCTGTTCGCTGCGGCACTGATACTTGGCTGGATGGGCTTGAACAGTCAACCGGTAGCAACCCCCGCCGTGCAGGTGCAACCTGCCGAGCCTGAGTTTATTGTCTGGCGTTTTAATCGCGATCTGCCCGAAGGCGAGCTGCTTGAGCGCCAGTATCTGGACATGACCCGCATTTCGTTTCACAGCAAAAAGCATGTCGAAGATCTGTCCGTCGCTATCGGTCAACGCCTGAAAAAAGCCGTCTATGCCGGTACAGACTTAACCGTTGATATGCTCTCTGAGCCACGTGCCATCATCGATGAGCTGCCGGAAGACTACCGAGCCGTGGCGGTGAAAGCCAACGAAGTCATGACCGTGGGTGGCCATATTCGGGCCGGAGACCGAGTCGATTTGATCTACCTGCTCAAGCCAAACAAAACCACCGGTCCAATGCCGCTGGCCCGTCGTCTGGCTGAAAAGGTTGAAGTACTCGCCATCGGAGATCAGTTGACCAATTCCGCCTCCACCAGCCGTGAAGACAATGCTAAGTCGGTGGTTCTCGCCATTCATGAAAGCCTGGCGCCGTTGATTCTGCTGGCCGAATCAGCCGGTGAATTGCGTTTGGCCGTTGTCGGACACGACGACCTGCCACAGCCAGCTAAACCCGCGCCTACCTATCCGTTATTAGCGAAACGCCTTACGTTCGCCTCAACCCAATATTCGCCAGCCAGCGCCGAGCATGCGGTTAAAACTAAGCCACCAAGGCAGGATTACAGTGTCAATTTGAAGAACCTGACCCGTGAGCAGCAGCAGCCTGAACCAGTCAAACCCAATCAGAAAACAACACCCAAAAAACCCGTACAACGGGCCAGTTACATTGAAGTCATTCAGGGCAGTGAACGCGCCTGGGTAAAAGCAGGCAAGTAATGGAGTATCTATGAGAAGAATAACACTCGGCATCCTTTCTTTTTTTTGGCTATCTTTCGCTTGCTTTGCCAACGATACCATTGCCCTCAAACCGGGCGCTCAAACCGAGTTTAACAGTAAAGAGAAAACCATTATCCGCGCTGCAATGGGCAACCCCAGCATTGCCACCCTGGATGTCCTGAGTAAGAACAAGCTGCTGATATCCGGCCAGGCCATCGGTGAAACGACTTTACTGCTCTGGTATCGCAATCAGTCTGAACC
>NZ_WXWP01000105.1:0-2811 GCF_009904765.1 Vibrio sp. V39_P1S14PM300 | reverse complement strand
TCGATATTGAGTATGACGGCAGCAAAATTAAGCCGGGCCACACTTACAGCATCAGCGCTCGTATCGAAATTGACGGTAAGCTACGCTTCATCACCGATACGATGAATGCCGTCATTACTGATGAAAATAACACACAAAAAGTCGATCTGCGTCTAATTAGTGTCGCTGGGCAGTAATAAATTTGTGAATTGATAAAAATGGCAGCCTCAGGGCTGCCATTTGTAGTTACGGAGTTTGACTTTGCCTGTCGGACTCACTTCGATCCCATCGGCTTCCAGATGCGCTTTTTGTCGTTCTAAATCCCTTCCTTTCAACGAGATCTCGCCCTTACTATTAATGACCCGGAACCAGGGGAGTTTAGAGCCTTCAGGCAAGTTCCCGAGCGCTTTGCCAACGTGCCTGGCATACCCCGGATACCCCGCCATTCTAGCAACGTCCCCATAGGTCGACACTTTTCCGGCCGGAATTTGGTGAATTACCGCAAAGACT
This sequence comes from Vibrio sp. V39_P1S14PM300, assembly GCF_009904765.1. NCBI lineage: Bacteria > Pseudomonadati > Pseudomonadota > Gammaproteobacteria > Vibrionales > Vibrionaceae > Vibrio > Vibrio sp. V39_P1S14PM300. Next base: position 2,322 of record NZ_WXWP01000105.1, on the reverse strand, counting down.
TGAGACAAGAATTGATCCATACTGACATTGTCCTAATTCATTGTTACCACGGATAGGTATAAGGAGTGGGCATGGTATTTTCTACCTTTCAATTTCTGATCACAACGGTATTGGCTGTTGTTTGTGCTCGGGCTATCAGCTTGAGTGAAGGGGACATCCCGGTGTTGGCACTGATCATTCCCGCATTATGGGTATTGCCACAGGGTGGGGTGGCGGGGTTATTGCTGCTGGCGGTGATGGCAGTTTATGGCCTGACATTGCCTTATCAGCCAATCGCCTTATCGGTTTCAGTATGGATATTGTTCCCGTTGATGATGGTGGTGTTTTCGAGACGCAGCAGTATTGGAGTGATACTGACTACGGCACTGATCGTGATCACGCTCCAGGTGGGGATCATGGTGACGCAATCGGCCGGAAAACTGGGCGGCAGTGCGTCTGTGACGGTCGTCCAGACTATCGCGGTCATTCTGGCCTGGTGGGCGACTCGCTATTGGAAACCGTCCGGGCAACACAGCTGGTGGGCGCTAGGGTTGGTGCTGCCATTGTGGCTGGCCGATCTGCCATACGCGGCGTTGGTGGCGTTATGCGCAACAGGCATTATCGCTTCGCTGGAAAGCCTCAACCGCGCGTCGTTTCAGTGGAGCAAGCTGCTGTGCTGGACACTACCGACGGTCGGGTTTGCGGTTTTGGTCGTCATGCCGGACATTGAAGTGCCCAATCCGGTATTTGTGGTGTGGATTTGTCTGCTTGGTACCGCATGGATGACGGATTACATCCTTAAGAGCCTGGATGAGAACGAAGAAGTGTAGTCCAGGTTCCGTGCAATCCGATAAATCGATTAATTGCTAGGCACTTAGCAGCAGTGACGGGGATTTTCCGGGTTTATGGGTTGCAATAGATAAGCGGATACCTGATAATCCCTCTCGCTCTCTGGTGAACAACCTGAGATACAAAATCTATGGAGGCCCTGGTCCTCCCGCAACAATAGCTCGTGAACTCGGTCAGGTCCGGAAGGAAGCAGCCGCAGCGTGTGACTTGTGTGCCGGGATGTGGCTGGGGCCTCCACCCATCTGAAGCCTGCAATATATGTTCGCATAATTTGCAGGTTTTCTTCATATTTGTATCATAACTTTTCATAGTCTATTTTTCGTTGTAGGTTTACAACAAAAGCTCTCATCCAACGACAGTCAATAGTTTATTGAAGAGTGTATACGTTGCATCACCCAATGCGACTGATGGTACGGGCAACTCTGCTCATCCCCTAAATTCCAAATCTGCTGCTATCTTTAGATTGTTCAATCAATCTGGAAAGGTAAGCATATGAAACCCCAAATAGCGTTATTAGGCGTTTTCTTTATTTTGTTCGGTTGCGATGATGCGGAGAATAAGATCGATAAAGCTCAAGAAGCAGCAAACCCGGCCGTCGATAGTTTACAAGATAAGGCCAGTCCATTGGATTTCGAATCTCTTAAATTAGAGCAGTTTGAGGGTGCCAAAGAACAGGCACAACAACTGACGATGGCCGTTCAGGAAGCTCTTAATGTCGACTTAACCAATTCAGAAGCGATAACAAACGTTCAAGACAAAATAGCAAACTCATATCGTTGCTTTGTTGATGCCTCTTCCTCAGTCTCTGCAGAAAAACTCATGAATAAGCTTGTTTCCGCGATACAAAACCAAGAGGTTTTAAACATTGTGGAAGAGGGCGTAGCGAAAGGTAGTGAAGCGAGTCAATGTGTTATGTGAATTGCCTTGTATGATAGTATTTGCCCGGATTCTGCAATGCGTTTAAATCTTGTTAAACTTCAGAATAGATTTAATAACTCTGGATGGATTCTATAAATCCGCCCAATTTAGTACTTAGCAGATCCAATCGTTTTTGATAAACCTCTGCAATAGAGGATACATCTAAGACGTGAAAGCATGCTCCATGTTTATTATTCGTAAAGGCTCCAGCAATTTCGTCCATTGTTTTTACTGCAGTAGAGCGCTTGATCGGCTCTCATGAACATTGTTTCTTCAGAATCCAACTGTGTTGTTGCACCTAAGCTAAGCGTAACTGTGGCGCCAGGCTCTCTCCATCGGGTGCGAACCATTCTTTTGTTAATCCTTGACAAAATGCGACGGAGGATTGGTTTCGATGTATCGAGAATGCAGGCAAATTCATCTCCACCAATTCGATAAACGCTATCTTCCCCAAACTCCTCTTGCAGCAGTGCGGCCACACGCTTAAGTACTGCATCGCCAAAGAGGTGTCCGTAGTTGTCATTGATCTGCTTAAAATTATCAATATCGATCAATACCAAGTTAAAAGGGAGTTTC
>NZ_WXWP01000285.1:0-2854 GCF_009904765.1 Vibrio sp. V39_P1S14PM300 | reverse complement strand
GTTGTGAACACAGCTAAAGAACTGCTGGCATAATCGCCAATAATTAAACAAAGCCCTGCTCATTGAGCAGGGCTTTTTTGTACGATAAAAGATTGCCGTCAGCCACATTCGCCCGAGAAAGACATCAGCGTCTCCGCAAACCTTTAGTAGAAAAATTCTCGCGTTGATTCAAAGAAAAGCGCAAGCGGATCCTTGTCTTTCTCTGAACGCCTTCAGACAGCGGTAAATCGACGCTGGCTGCTTTTTTGGAGTCTCTGTCTAAACAGAGAGGCGTTACCGGTATTGCCATTCGATGGCTTCCATTAACCTAACGACATTCTCGATAACTACTTTATTAAAAGGCGCCATTGCAGAGTTTGAAGCGCTTTGCTGAACCATGCCATCCGCACGAGATACTTCAGGCTAGTAAAACAATCCCCGCCGGTGAGCGGGGATTGTCAGCTTTATTAGCGTTCTTCAAATCGATACGCCAGTTGTCTGAATTCATCCACATGAGACTTCAGCGACTGACTGCTGTGTTCGACCTGACTGGTTGCGGCCAGATTCTGCTCGGCGGCAGACGCAATTGAGTGAATATGCTGATTCACTTCTTCTGACAATTGGCGTTGTTTAGCCGCAGTTGCGTCGACGTCTGTCATTAGGTCACTCATGGATTGCATCATCTGCTCTACTTCCGCCAATCGCAGTGAGCTCTGGTCAGCGATGGTGCCACATTTATCCGTCTGCTCTTTATTGGCGAGAATATCACCTTGCCATTGCTGAATGGTCGCCAGCATTTCATCGATACTGCTTTTTATCTGGAGAGTGGCATTTTGCGTTCGTCCCGACAGTGCACGGACTTCATCAGCCACCACTGCGAAGCCTCTTCCCTGCTCTCCCGCCCGCGCAGCTTCAATCGCCGCGTTTAGCGCCAGCAGGTTAGTTTGTTCCGCAATGCCACCAATTTCTTCCATCAACTGGCTGACATTTTGCGCTTTGTCACTCAGCTGATACGTAGTTTGTGTCGCTTTCTCAGCTTGTTCACTCAGCAGATCGAGGTTTTGTTGCGTCAGGTCGATGGTCTCTTTCGCCTGCGCACAACTGTTGAGTGTTTCGCCAATCAGAGTATGAGCATTATGAGAGCTATCAGAAACGGTGTTCGCAGAACTTTGCATCTCTTCTGTCGCATCACGTACCTGCCGAATGTCTTTGACCTGTTGATTCAGTGCCTGAGAGACTTCTGATGTGGTGTCACTCAGTTCATCCGCCATGGATTGTAGCGGCAAAGCAGAATCGGTCATCCGGCCCAACACCGTGCGCATACGAGCTGACGACATCTTCAGATGGTAATCGGCCGGAGAAAATAAATCGTCACCGGAGTAAATCAAACGGCTAATGCTGTCGTAACGGCGTTGCAGTGCTCTCAGTCTTGAAGGGGTTGAAAATAATTCCTGACGGAACAACACGGCAATCACCCCCAAAGGCAACGCGTTGAGTAACCACGACAGCCCCCCCTCTACCGCCAGCATCTGGCTAACTAAAGGCGCAGTCAGCGAGCCCAATAGAATCGCGTAGCGAACCGGATCCGGTAACTTAAGCTTAAACTGGCGTTGGCCTTTTTCCGCTGCGATCAGGCTACGATACGCCTTTGCGGCAATATTGACCCACTTGCGTTCTGGCTTAACGCGAACCGACTGATAACCCGATACCTTTCCGTTTTCGTATATTGGGGTGACATAAGCATCTACCCAATAGTAGCCGTTGCCCTTGGTTCGGTTTTTCACGATTCCACGCCAAGCGTTACCTGCTTTGAGGTGCTTCCACATGTCAGCAAACGCCGCTTTGGGCATGTCGGCGTGACGGACAATATTATGGTGTTGGCCCAGCAATTCACTTTCAGTGAACCCGGCAATACGGCAGAAGGCTTCGTTACAGTAGGTAATAACACCTTGTAAGTCTGTTGTGGAAACCAGCTGATCAGCGTCACCGACCGCCATTTCCACTCCTGATGAAGAGATATTGACTGACATTTTTATGATTGTAATCTTTATGTTGAGTAACGCGAATGTTGGCACAAGTTGCAGGGTTATTTCAAAGTATTGCGAGATCGAAACGTCTCAAACGTGAAACACGTCATCCTTTAGAGTTAGTTCGCGCCACGAAGCAAAAAAGCCAGCTTTATGCTGGCTTTTATTTATATTATCAATAGGTTAGTTGTTCGACACTATAAAGCGAACTTCCACCCGTCGGTTACAGGAACGACCCGCCGACGTTTTGTTAGTGCAGGCTGGCACATATTCACCGTAACCACGAGTAAAAATCGACGTCTGTGAAACCTGGTTGCGCACTAAACGATCTTTGACCGCTGCCGCCCGACGTTTGGAAAGGCCATCGTTAAAATTGGCCGTTCCCGTACTGTCTGCGTGGCCATCGATCACCACGTCAATATCAGGTTGAGTGGCAAGATATCGCCCTACCAAATCGAGCCAACTGCCTGACTCCTGAAGCACACGTGCAGAACCGGTATTGAACTTCACTGTGTTATTGAGTTTGACCATGATGTATTCACCCGGCAGCACTTCGTAATCTACCCCATTGCTGGCGAGAAAATTCTGTAGTTCGTGATAACTGTTGCTGCCATAGTTGCGAGGCTGGGGCTGGCTTGGCTGAGTGTTATACGCGCTGTAACTTCCCGTCCCTGATGTCAACGTCGGTTTGCGCCATTCAGGATGCATTAGCTCAGAGTCATTCTGCGGGGCCGTCTCCAACATGGAGCCCCATTTTTTCACTTCCGCTGGTAACGTGCCACAACCAGCCAGCAGCAAAATAAGAGGATAAACATAATACTTCATGGGCTATACCGTTCACTGATATC
>NZ_WXWP01000187.1:0-2861 GCF_009904765.1 Vibrio sp. V39_P1S14PM300 | reverse complement strand
GGATTAAATCATGGAAACGATGAAAACATTTGTTAATAACTTTATTAACGATGAAGAAGGACTCACTCTTTTGGAGTACATTCTGGGCGCCGCATTGATTGTTGCCGCACTGCTGTCAATTGGTTTCTGGGAAACCTTAGCGAGTAAATTTACGGATGTGGCTTCCGAAATCAGCGGAATTACTCCTACAACGCCGTAGGTTTAAAACCTAATGCTAGTTGAATGCCTTATTTGGTCATTATTAGTTGCGGTCGGTGTTTCTGATGCTCAGAAACACCGAATTCCCAACAACCTGGTGCTGACTCTACTGCTTGTCGTCATTGTGTCGATTGCCGTTAATCCGGCTGGGCAGATTATTGACCATCTAATCGGTTTTCTCGTCGCCTTTGCGGTGTGTTTACTGCTCTACATCACACGCGTTATGGCGGCTGGAGATGTGAAATTGCTGGCGGTAGTCGGGCTATGGGTTGGGGTATCTCAACTAGCAGATACGGCGATTTGGATCGTGTTAGCTGGGGGCATGGTTGGTGTGTTTTATTTGGCACTTTTTCTGGCCGAGTCACGAGGCACGCTGTATCAAAATGTGGTCGGGTATGTGTATCAAAAGGCCACGCCAGGCAGCCAAAAAACACGTCTGGTTATACCCTTTGCGCCAGTCATTGTTATTGGCCTGGCATTGCAGTCCTATATTTACTAGCGCTGAGAGCTTATCACTGAGACCAAGTCTCGGCTTGGCGCAGCTCCATGGAGGGAGTGTCAATGGGAACGTCACTAACTGAACATTTGGTGCCACAGATAGAGCCACCTTCGGTTCCCACCAATGATACCGCGTTGGGTGTACCGGTGGCGGTGGTGGAACACCTGGTGATTAAGCATATCTCTGCGTATCCGAAAATTGATCTGATCGAACTGTCACACCGGTTGTGTGTTGTTTCACATATTGTCGAAGATGCTCTGGCACAGTTACGCAAACGTAGCTGGATAGAAGTCTACCAGCCTGTTGCGACGCTATCTGAAAGTTCATATGCCCAGGTGCGTTATGGGTTAACTGAACTGGGGATGGCAGAAGCCGAACTGGCGTTTCGTCGTGATGCTTATATCGGTCCGGTGCCGGTTTCCATGGAACAGTACTGGCAAGTGGTGCAAGCGCAGGATTTACGTCGTCAGCCGATTGGCCGTACCGATGTGGAGCGGGCCTTATCTGACGTCTATGGCTCTGAACGTTTGGTTCAGGTGCTGGGGCCTGCGATTAACTCTGGCCGTGCCATGCTGCTTTATGGCCATGCCGGGACAGGGAAAAGTTACGTTGCAGCCCGAGTGCTGAATGCACTCAATACGTCGGTGTTTATTCCGTATGCGGTGTACGCCGACGGCAACATCATCAAAGTGTTCTCTGAGCATCATCACCGCCGGATGGACGATGACCATACTCAGGTGTTTGTTAAAGTCACTCAGCACTATGACAAACGCTGGATACTGTGCGAGCGACCAAACATTCAGGTGGGCGGTGAGTTGACTCTGGAGATGCTGGAAGTCAATCACAGCGATCACAACCGGGTGTGGAATGCACCACTGCAGATGATGGCCAATAATGGCATTCTGGTGATTGATGACTTGGGGCGTCAGTCCATTTCGGTGGCGGCATTACTCAACCGATGGATAGTGCCAATGGAATATTTCGTCGATCACCTGGCGTTGCCCAATGGACAGCATATTTCTGTGCCGTTCACGCTGACGCTGGCTTTCTCATCCAACCTTTCTCCGAGCTCTATTGCCGATCCGGCTTTTCTACGACGTCTCGGATACAAAATTGAGTTCAACCCGCTCGAAGAAGCAGAGTACCTGGAATTGTGGTCTGAAATGGCGACAACGATGGACATTGAGGTTGAACCGTTAAGCATAACAACGTTGTTGGCACTACATAACGAAAATAATGTTGAGTTCTTTCCTTGTTTACCAAAGGACCTGTTAGGGATCAGTCGAGATATCCTGACGTTTGAGGGAGGGAGCAGCCTTGTCTCTCCCGACATTCTTGTGAGGGCGTGGGGATTGTACTTCACCACGGATTAACATGGAGGTTTCATTATGAGCCGGAGCCAAGTCGTCATTCTGCTTCTTCTCTCGGTGGTATTCGGTCTGGCGGCCGTTATCGTTGCGAAAAAGTGGATAGACAGTCAAACCACACCGACCGTTGAGGTCGAACGAGTTGAACGCCATCCTGTTGTTATTGCAGCCAGTGAACTGGAGCCGGGGACGGTACTCGAAAGCAAGCATCTCACCACCAGATTACTGGAAGTAAAATGGATAAATGAAGAGACGCTGGAAAAACCGGAAGATGTCGTAGGGCGCATCGTCGCCAACACCATCTACGAAGGGGAATTGATCCATCCCGCTCGTCTGGCCTTGCCTGGGGAAGGGGCCACACTGGCGGCATTGATACCGGACAACAAGCGTGCGGTCACCATTCGGGTTAATGATGTTATTGGTGTCGCGGGATTTCTATTGCCGGGCAATAAAGTTGATGTGTTGAACACCGTCAAAATTGGTAAAGCGCGAGCCACCACGAAAACAGTGCTGAAAAACATCAAAGTTCTGGCGGTGGATCAGACTGCGAAAACCAAAGAAAACAAGCCAGTTATCGTTCGGGCTGTAACACTGGAAGTGTCGCCGAAAGAAGCCGAACGTCTGCTGACAGAGAACAGCAAAGGCGATATTCAGCTTGCGCTAAGAAACCCTCACGAGATCGACAAACCTGCGCCGGTCAGAAAATACACGCCGGCACCGAGTGTAACCATTATAAAAGGTGCTCAGGCGTCTAACGTTCGAGTAAGTAATTAGGTGACTTATGAAAAGAATAATAT
>NZ_WXWP01000364.1:0-2869 GCF_009904765.1 Vibrio sp. V39_P1S14PM300 | reverse complement strand
TGCTTTCTCATCCGGATGGTCGATAATTAAACACTTGTTTATCTTGTATAAAGCATAAAGTCAGTATGGTAAAAAAAGTTTACTTTCACCTGCAAAATATTTTGTGTTTCAAGATGAGAAAAGACTATGAATTCACACTTATGGTGATTATGATGCGCGCCTCAAGTGTATAACGACAGGTCAATTACCCCCGGAAAAGCCGGAGACCAAGGTGGAGAAAAACAGACGTTGAAAGCTAAACAACCAGCAGGACAACCAGTTATCCGCTTAACTGGAATCAGCAAGAGCTTCGATGGCAAGGAAATCATCGGCAACTTAAATCTAGACGTAAACCATGGCGAATTTCTAACCATTCTCGGGCCTTCAGGCTGTGGTAAAACGACAGTATTAAGGATGATTGCGGGGTTTGAAACCGCAGACAATGGCAACATTATCCTTGATAATCAAGATGTGACTGACTTACCTGCTGAGCAGCGACACGTAAATACTGTTTTTCAAAGTTATGCCCTATTCCCGCACATGACGGTGTTTGAGAACGTCGCGTTTGGCCTGCGCATGCAGAAAGTCGCTTCCTCAGACATCGAACCACGCGTGATGGAAGCTCTGCGTATGGTGCGTCTGGAAAAGATGGCCCAGCGCAAACCTCATCAACTTTCTGGTGGTCAGCAGCAACGTATTGCGATCGCTCGCGCGGTGGTGAATAAGCCCAAAGTTCTGCTACTCGATGAATCCCTCTCGGCTCTGGATTACAAATTACGTAAACAGATGCAAATTGAGCTTAAACAACTTCAGCGTCAACTGGGTATCACGTTTATTTTCGTCACGCACGATCAGGAAGAAGCCCTGTCGATGTCTGACCGTATCATTGTGATGCGTGAGGGCGTGATTGAACAGGACGGCTCTCCGCGCGAGATCTACGAAGAGCCGAAAAATCTGTTTGTGGCTCGCTTTATCGGCGAGATCAACGTATTTCATGCCGACATGGTAGAACGCCTGGACGAACAACGTATCCGCGCAGACATTGAAGGTGTCGAATCAGTCGTCTACTACGATAAACCGGCACAAGCGGGTGACAAACTTCAGGTGTTGTTGCGCCCGGAAGATTTACGTATTGAAGAAATCAAAGAGTCTGAAGAGCGCGGTATCGTTGGACACGTCACTGAGCGTACCTACAAAGGTATGACGCTGGATTCTGTGATTGAGCTTGAATCTGGTATGCGCGTTATGGTCAGCGAGTTCTTTAATGAAGACGATCCCGATGTGGATCACTCTTTGGGGCAGAAAGTCGCCATCACTTGGGTTGAAAGCTGGGAAGTGGTATTGAACGATGAGCATAAAGCTTAATTTACAAAATGCGATTATCGCATTGATTGTAGGTTGGTTGGGTCTGTTCGTTCTGATCCCCAACCTCATGATTATCGGCACGAGTTTTCTGACGCGTGATGAGGCAAATCTGATCGAGATGACCTTCACGCTGGACAACTACGTGCGTTTGGCGGATCCCTTGTACGCAAAAGTGCTGATGCACTCATTCTACATGGCGATCATCGCAACCTTGATCTGTTTAGTGATTGGTTATCCATTTGCCTACATCGTCGCAAAAATGCCGCCAAAGTGGCGCCCTTTCATGTTGTTTCTGGTGATTGTGCCGTTTTGGACGAACTCTCTTATCCGTACCTACGGCCTTAAAATCGTACTTGGAACTCAAGGGATCCTGAATAAAAGCCTGATGTACCTGGATATCATCGATAAACCACTGCGTTTGATGTATACCGAAACAGCGGTCATGATCGGTCTTGTTTATATCCTGCTGCCATTTATGATTCTGCCGCTCTACTCTGCTATCGAAAAGTTGGACGGCACTTACATTGAAGCGGCTCGCGATCTGGGTGCCAACAAGATACAGACTCTGACAAAAGTGATTCTGCCGTTAACCATGCCTGGCATCATCGGTGGGTGTTTGTTAGTTCTGCTGCCAGCTCTGGGGATGTTCTACATCTCTGACCTGTTGGGCGGCGCTAAGAACCTGCTCATTGGTAATGTGATTAAAAGTCAGGTGCTTAACGCGCGTGATTGGCCGTTTGGTGCGGCAACCAGTATTGCACTTACCGTGGCGATGGCCATCATGCTTTACGCTTACTATCGCGCCGGGAAACTGTTGAATAAGAAAGTGGAGCTGGACTAATGGGACGTACAGTTAGATTTAGCTTTATGACTCTGGTATATGCATTTTTGTATCTGCCAATCATCGTGTTGATTGTAAACTCGTTTAATGCCAATAAGTTCGGTATGAAATGGGGCGGATTTACCACTAAATGGTATGAGACCCTGGTCAACAACGACAGCCTGATGCAAGCGGCTTGGCACTCTCTTAATGTTGCTGTCTTTTCTGCAACGGCTGCAACCATTATTGGTAGCCTTACTGCTGTTGCCCTATTCCGCTACCAGTTTAAGGGAAAAGCAGCGGTCAACGGTATGCTGTTTGTGGTTATGATGTCCCCGGATATTGTGATGGCAATTTCATTGTTGGCACTGTTCTTGGTTATAGGGGCGCAACTGGGCTTCTTCACCCTGTTAGTTGCACACATCACATTCTGTCTGCCTTTTGTGGTTGTTACCGTCTACAGTCGTTTGAACGGTTTTGATGTCAAAATGCTGGAAGCGGCAAAAGATTTGGGAGCCAGTGAATGGACCATTCTGAATAAGATCATCCTTCCACTGGCAAAACCGGCTGTTGCTGCCGGTTGGTTATTGAGCTTTACCCTGTCTCTGGATGACGTGATCATCAGTTCATTCGTGACCGGACCAACTTATGAAATTCTTCCGCTTAAAATTTATTCAATGGTGAAAGTGGGGATCTCTCCAGAGG
>NZ_WXWP01000347.1:0-2876 GCF_009904765.1 Vibrio sp. V39_P1S14PM300 | reverse complement strand
TAAATTCGTCAATGATAAGTTAGATGAAACGTACTGTACGCCAGTACCATCCGGTCACAATTTTCGCGTGTTTGACGTCCCGGACGAAGAGTTAGAAATGCGCGATATTCTAAACTGTTGGTATGAAGAAGGATTCTATCCCCTTCAACAGCTTCAAAAAATCGATATTGAAGCAAAAGATGAGTATCTTGACATTCAAAAACAACTGCTCGACCACCATGACAACACGATAATGCTGGTGTTGAGAAGCCAGGTCTACCAAGCCGCTTTGAAACGTATCTTGTCTAACTGGCCTGCCAGAAGCCCTGCGAAAAACCATCTGGAATTCTTACTGGATCAAGCCTTAGCATTGCAGACTTATGGGCGACATTGATGCACCAAAGCCCCATAAGGGGCTTTGATTTGTGACTAATCAATCCATCCAACCATCAAAACTGAGTTTGTTGCGAAGCTTTCTTATTGCTTCAGCCTGGAGTTGTCGCACCCGCTCTTTTGACAGACCGAACTCATTACCCAGCCAGTCCAAAGTTTTGACTTCCTGACCAAACAAACCGTAACGATGGATCACGATAGTACGGTGTTTATCGGGTAAGCTGTCGACGTGCTTTTCTAAGCCAGACATCAGTGCCGTTTGTTGGCACGTATTATGTGGTTCCGCCGTCACTTCATCTTGATATTGTTCGAGGGTAAATGCGGGAGAATCAAAGGTTGAAACACTCGCGCTCGATTCAATAAAACCACTCAGGTCGATCAGTTCGCTCACTTGCTCGACTGAGCGATTGGTTTTCTGTGCCAGTTCGGTGACCGAGGGATCACGGCGAAGCTCGAGCCCCACTTCTTTTGCATCACGAGAGAGTTTAAATATCTCTTTTTGCACGTGAATAGGCAGACGGACCGTTCTTGAGTTGTTCATCAGAGATGATTCAATACTTTCTCGAATCCACCAAACTGCGTAAGTCGAAAAGCGGTAACCCAGTTCAGGATCAAACTTGTCGATAGCTTTCATCAAGCCAATGTTGCCTTCTTCAATCAGATCCAGCAATCCATGGCTGTGGTTTCCTCGGCGGGTATATTTACGAGCAATTTTGACAACCAGTCGCAAGTTCGACTCGATGAGAACATCTCTGGCTGAGCGCTCACCTTGTCTGGCCAGTCTTGCGTAGTGCACCTCTTGCTCTGGGGAAAGCAGATCGACACCAACGATATCGTTGATGTATTTAGCGTAAGGATCTTGTGGAGATTCAACTTCATGAGCAACCCCAGTGAGCGTCTCCGCCCCTGGTTTGTTCAAAGCACGTCCATTGTACATAATCAACTCCAGTCCAACTAAACATTGTTGTCGCAAATCCCTCTTCCTTTCAGGCTTTGCAATCTAATCGTAATTAGTACTTTCGTTGAGTGAATATGAAATAATCATCACTTCAACTCAATGTGTAGTTTAGAACCAAGGAATTAACTGTGCAAACCCATAAAATTATATTTTTGGTCTAATAGCTCTTCTAATTATAAGTACTTACATCAGTATTTTTATCAACACAAACCAATTTCCCTTACTTTACGGGCAGTTATACTGCCATGGAGTTAATTAGTCGAATAAAATTAAATCTACCTCACTCAGGATCAGACAAAAATTTCGTTAAAAAAAGTTTTAAAATACAACGAAAGTCCTAGTCAGCACGATGAATCAAGAGTTCATTGACATCGTTAACAGCGATTAGCGATTCCTTTCCGACTGGACGACAAAAGTAGAACCCCTGTACATAATCAACATCAATCGTGCGCAACAGGTCTAATTCTTCTTTACTCTCAACACCTTCTGCGACAACTTTAATACCCAACGCATGCGATAATTCAGTCAGCATTTTTACGGCATAGAATTTCTGCTTGATCAGATGCAGCTCAGAAATAAACTTACGATCAATTTTCAATACATCAAAAGAAAAGTCATTAAAGTAGGCAAAGGAGGAACTGCCAGTACCAAAGTCGTCCACCGCTATATGAATGCCTGATCGGCGGATCGTATTAATCAATTCCGAATTCCCCAAAGAACCGTCAAAATAAGCACTCTCGGTAATCTCGATCGTAACTGGCATGCCCTTTTCTCGTTTTAGCTCGATGAGCCGATGTAAATCTGCCAGATAATTTAGGCCATGTTCCTGATCTGCCAGAGAACAATTCACGCTTAATTCAATCGGTTCTGGGCTTTTTAAGTAGAACTCCGAGAACTCCTTGACTGCTTTTTCAGTAATGATCTTGTCCAGTGTATGAACCAAACCTAACTCTTCCGCAGTGCGAATCAGCTCCTGAATGCTGTAGTCCCCTTTCATCTCTTCGAATCGACACAGCGCTTCTACTTTATCAATCCGGCCCGTTTTCAGGTTCACAATGGGTTGATAATGCACTTTCAAACTACGAGCCCGAATCGCTTCAATAACCGTTTGTTCCAGGTTTCTGACATATATTGCTCGCCGGTAAAGTTGCTCATCGTAAAAATTTACGTTAGTCACACGCCGATCATGTGTCACCATTGCTTTTTCAGCATGCGAAATGATTTTCTCTATTGGCGTTTCATCCAGGCCAAAAATATCCACACCAAAATGACCATTGCGCACATCACGATAAACACTGTCGTCAATACATCGCTTTAGCGCTCGTTTGAAAGTGCGTATTGAACGTGATAACCCACTCGCTTCCTTCAAATTATCGAGATGAACGTCGAATAAAAGATAAAACACCCCACCTGGCGCATATCCCAACAGCAAATCTTGTGGGATGTTTTTTAAGCCAATCGCCAAACGACTCGACATCATTTCTCGCGACATTTGACTGAAATCGGGTCGGATACATAAACAGACATAGTATTGATTGTCTAATAC
>NZ_WXWP01000382.1:0-2888 GCF_009904765.1 Vibrio sp. V39_P1S14PM300 | reverse complement strand
GGATTGGTCGTTGTAACAAAATTAGAAAATGGATTAAGAATGAAAAAGAAAATATTACTCGGCTTGGGTTTGACGACTACTGTCGCCGCAGGCGTTGGTTGCATAGCAACTAAACCCTATTTTGACGAAAAAGCTCGAATAGAATTATTGGCGGACCAATTAGAGTCACGTATTAGTATGCGATTTAATGATGGAAGTAAGTGGAGATACCGCTATTCTTTTGAAATACCTAATAACCCGAAGGTAGCAGATTGGAATACTGAGAATGTTAATCTCCCTCAGATATTGTTTACTATCGAAAACCTAGAATATAAATCCAAGGTCAGTTACTGGGCATTAAACATTGATGGTACTGACCCTCAATTGCTGATCCCTGAAGGGGTATTGCCGCCCGCGCCTAATACTGGGATTGATTATGCTAAATATATGTCACGATCGCCAAATGGCCGCTACCTTGTTATCCCTCAGAAAGATAGCACTGTGTTGTATGATCTAAGTAATGGTGAAATAACAAACATTAGTGAGGAGTCTGGTTCAACTCGTCACGACATTATGTGGGATACAGACAGCACACAAGTTGTTGTGAAAAAAAGAGATGAGCTTCTGCTGGTTAAGCTAGACACCAAAGAGGTAGTGAAATTTACTGATGTAAATGGTTCATACGCACGTTACATGACCTCTTTTGCCAAGCCTTATATGAGCCAGTCAGAGCAAGCGATCTATTTGAGTTTTAATTCGAGTTTGGCGGGGTTTGGTTGTGGGTGGGAGAATGACGAATACCTTGAAACTTTTGGGGAGAGCGATGTACCCAAATGCGGTAATACATTCGTGTTTGATGCCAAAACCTTAAAACTGGTCGATCGCGGTGATTTTACTCCGGATAGCTACGATTGTAATGTCTGGGGTGGTACGTATGGAGATGGTTTCTACTGCCTCGGAGGTGAGGGAGGAGGCAAGGTATACCGCTCGGGAAGACCATCTGAAAAAATAGGCGATTTCCCTGCTACAGTCGATTTGTTGGCTTTTAACGGTAGTGATATGTGGTTCGTCCCTGTTCATGGCCGAAACATAACCCGTGTGTTACACCAACCAACTGAGAATAGCCCTACTACAGAAATGATATACCTTTACGGTGCTAAAGGCGTAACAAAATCTGCGTTTGGTTTTGGCTTTAGCCGTTATGTGATTGAGCATAAAGAGGCGGATAATTGGAGTGAGTCACTCTATCCGCTGCCAACCTACGCTGACCTAAAAAAAGCGAAAGTGGTACTAGAGGAGCGTAATCATGGCTAGGGCTAGGGCTAGGGCTAAGGTTAAGGTTAAACAGTACTCTCTCTATTTTGTGGGGTAATTACTGGAGAAGCAGTAATAGAGATATTTGTTCGATAAGATAAACCCAATCCACTTCTTTTCGAGTGCTGTAAACAGGCAGATTTGTTGTCAGTCACGCTTGTTTAGCTAGTTAATGATTTAAGGGTTAATTAAATCAACCCAAACTGGGAGGAAGGTTTCTTATCTTCGGTTTCTATCTGATAAATAAAGAATTACCATGTGAGGTTCGGTTGTGTTGGGTGGTGCGCCACAACAGTGACAGCGCCAAATAATGATGGTTGAAGTTCAAATAGTGAATGGGTATCATATCAGAACCAAATCGCCCAAATTTAAGCCTTATCAGCTTAAGCATCACCGCAGCCGAATGAACAAAAGATTCTTGGTTGTGGAGATCTCAAATGCAATTGTTTTGCAAATTTATACCGGGTTCTAAGTTAACGTATGACGAACTCGATTACGTCCTGACGCCAGATGAGTGCATCGGGCAGCTTTCGCGCGCGCGAAACATGCAAGACGTCCTGCGGCAACTTCCCAAGCCGCTATCGGAAAGACTCACCCTGTCAGCAAAGAAAGACATCCACAGCCTACTCAACAACGTCAGGCAGCGCCTCGTTCGTGCCGAGTGGATTGCGCTGTCTTCCTTTACCCGCCGAACTAGCCTTACAGACACGCAACTTCAGGCATTTCCTGCACTGAGAATGCAAGTTGATAAAGTGTTGGCAACGCAAGATACAAAACCGGTCAAAGCTAACTATCAGGCAGTCACTGATGATGTTCCTTTGGCACGAAACCTGACTTACACACCGGTACCACCCTCTCCGGATCATAAAATTGTGGTTGAATTCGCTGGCCAGTGGTCAAGCAATGCTGCCTGTCTGATGTTGGCTAAAACAGAAGCCCAAAAAGAGAAAGTGACCGTAGGCAAAGCCGATCTGGACAACAAACACCGCAGCCTCGCCACTTTCAAAGACTTAGAAGTTGAGGGTAAAACGCTTTATATCAAGATTCCGTGTGCCGATCAGCCCACTCCTATCTTGTTGAAGCTTGCTGAAGATCTTCAGCCGGTGGACAAGGAAACGGAGATGGATGAGTGGGATAACGTGCTAATTCCTGTAAGACCACTTTATTACGCAACAGAGGACAAGCGGCGTGAAAAGCTGGCGGATGCGAAACGTGGATATATCTATGTTTTTTGGAAGCGAAAGCTTTGGCGTGAACTCATTGTTACTGAGAGTGGGTATTTTTCGGATATTGATGTTGACTACTATCGTGCTTTGTCAAACAAACAAGACAAACAAAAACGTCAAGCAGAAGGCTTTCCTATTGACCACATCTGGATGCCTTACAAAATTAAGGGAGAAGTACAAGTAGCGAACAATAGCTTAGGTCTTATTTATAGCGCGACACAGATAGGTTGGGGTGTGATTGAGCAGTTGGAAAACGATCTAGACTTTTATTTAAGTCAAGTAATTAGTATGGACGAATGGGTAAGCTATTCAACTGCTCAAAGCTTTGATGATCAAGAGCATATTGTTGATATAAATATACCTAAATTG